>JAUVKN010000208.1 GCA_030596245.1 Bacteroidia bacterium
CACGACGAGATCCATTTGATCTTTCTCGATATCGAAATGCCGGAGATGACGGGCATTGACTTTCTCAATACCCTGGAGAATCCTCCCCAGATAATCATTGTCTCCTCCAAGGGGAAATATGCGGTGGACTCCTATGAGCACGATGTGACCGATTACCTGCTGAAGCCGGTTGAATATGGCCGCTTTTACAGGGCTGTTGCCAAAGCTTTCAAGCGGTTTGAGCAGATGACCGCCGACCAGTTGGGTAAAGACGAAATTTTTATCAAGAAGAATGCTACACTGGTGAAACTCAAGTATGATGATATTCTTTGGGTGGAGGCGCTTGAAAATTATGTAATCTTCAACACTTTTTCTGACAAGTATACCATCCATTTCACCATGAAGGCCATAGAGCAGAAGTTGCCTGGAACCAAGTTTACCCGGGTGCACAGATCCTACATTGTTAATACCAGCTGCATCAATGTGATCGAAGATAACTCGGTGATTGTTAAGGTGGAAGATGGCAACAAATCCATACCCATCGGTAAATCCTATAAGGATAAGCTGATGCGCGACATTAACCTGATCATCAAGTAACCCATGGTTTCCAATCGACAGTTGTTTCTGCGGCATGTGGCGCAGACTTCTGATTCTTCCCTTCAGTTTGTGATAGAGCGAGCCGAAGGGATCTTTTTTTATGATAGCTCAGGTAAAGCCTACATCGACCTGGTATCGGGGGTTTCGGTATCTGCCCTGGGGCACGGACATCCGGTGGTGGTAGAAGCCATCAAGAATCAAACCGACCGCTACCTCCACACCATGGTATACGGGGAGTTTGTGCAGTCACCACAGGTAGAGTATGCGAAGTGGTTAACGGATCGGCTACCCTCTTCACTGGATAATGTTTTCTTTGTGAATTCAGGTAGCGAAGCCATTGACGGGGCCATGAAGCTGGCCAAACGATTTACAGGTCGCGGCGAATTCCGCGCCTTCAGGAATGCTTACCACGGAGGGACCCATGGTGCAATGAGCATCCTGGGGGATGAGACGGTCCGATCGGGATACCTTCCCCTGTTACCCGGAATAAAACACTTGAGATTTAATTGTGAGGAGGAACTGGACCTGATTGACGGGAATGTGGCTGCAGTGGTGGTGGAGCCCATCCAGGCGGAAGCGGGAATCATTGAACCTGCCGGAGATTTTCTGTTAAAGGTGCGAAAACGCTGTGATGAATCCGGGGCGCTCCTGATACTGGATGAGATCCAGACAGGCATGGGAAGAACCGGGAAGCTGTTTTCATTCGAACATTATGGAGTGGTTCCCGATATATTATGTCTGGCCAAGAGTTTTGGCGGGGGAATGCCACTGGGTGCCTTTATTGCCTCCAGAGAGGTGATGCGAAAGCTCACCTATGATCCGCCGCTGGGACACATTACTACTTTCGGAGGACATCCGGTGAGCTGTGCAGCCGGACTGGCAGCTCAGACTTTTGTGGAGGAGCGGGGATTGATGAATCATGCTCTTCAAATGGAGAAGCGGTTTCGGGTCGGACTGAAGCATCCTCTTATTAAGGGTATGCGGGGGATGGGATTGTTCCTGGCTGTAGAAATGGATGAAGAGATCAATGTGAGCCGTTTTATAAACCGGGCTTTCGAAAATGGATTGGTGATTGATCAATTCCTCTTTTCTGACGATTCGTTCCGTATTGCTCCACCGTTGGTTATCTCCAGCGATGAGGTTGATGAATCCGTCCAGCGGGTTTTGGCCACTTTGGATTGGCTCATGAAATAAGAAAATAGCGAATGCTTCGTTAATATATTGATATGGCCAGAACTGTTTCCATACTTCTTTTGATCCTTCTTTCCTTTTCGGTGCAGGCACAGAAACCCGAATACCTGGATCTGGTAAAGGCAGAAGCAGAGTTACAGGATCTTTTTAACCAGCTCTATTCAGACACTCTGTCTGAATCCGAAGCTGTCCTGACCAGAATCCGGGAGATCATGCCCGTGGCATTGGAATCAGATGGAGCCATGCAATATCCGTGGAGCAGCCTGAATCGGATCGGGGTGATTCCATCTGATGATGGAAATGTGAGGATCTTTACCTGGCATGTGATGGATGACGTGGACAATTACCGGTATTTTGGGTACATCCAGGTGTCGTTGAAAAAGGGGAAGGTCAGGTTATATGAAATGACGGATAACCAGAAAGAACAACGAAATGTGAGGAAGCTACAGCAGTCAACCGAGGATTGGTATGGCAAGCTCTATTATAAGATCATCACCCGGAATTACAAACGAAAAACTTACTATACACTGCTGGGGATGGATTTCAACAATACACGTTCCACCATCAAGACCATTGAGGTCATGACCATTCAGCGCAACAAACCACTGTTTGCCAGGGAACTGTTTTTCGTTGGGCGCGACAATGCGGACCGGATCATTTTGGAGTACTCGTCTCAGGTGGCCAGTTCAGTGAGGTATGATCCCGGGGTGGAGATGATCACTTTTGATCACCTGGTGCCTTTCCATCCCATTTACAATGGCAACTACGAGTTCTATGGTCCGGATGGCTCTATTGACGGACTGGAGTTCGACACCGGTACCTGGATCTTCCGGGAAGACATCGATGCACGCAATCTGGACTGACGAATTGTCAGATTTACCCGATTGGCATATCATTTGTCACATTCGTGACCGAATGTAAAACATAAAATAGTTGAACAATGCAGAAAGGTAAAATCAATGTTACCACGGAGAACATTTTCCCCATCATTAAAAAATTCCTCTATTCGGACCATGAGATATTCCTGAGAGAGTTGATATCAAATGCAGTGGATGCCACCCAGAAGCTGAAAACTCTTGCTTCAATTGGTGAATACAAAGGAGAAATGGGCGACCTGACCATTCGGGTCGATGTCAATAAGAAGAAAAAGACCCTCACCGTTACCGATGCGGGTGTGGGAATGACAAACGAAGAGGTCGATAAATACATCAACCAGATCGCCTTCTCCAGTGCGGAGGATTTCCTGGAAAAATATAAAAATGAGAGCAATGCCATCATCGGTCATTTTGGCCTGGGATTCTATTCCTCTTTCATGGTGTCTGACAAAGTGGAAATCAAGACCCACTCCTGGCAGGAGAAAGCCAAAGGTGTGGCCTGGAGCTGTGATGGTAGCCCGGAGTTCACCCTGGAGGAGTTGGATAAAGGTCCAAGGGGTACCGAGATCACCCTTCACCTCGATTCTGAGAGTAAGGAGTTCCTGGAGGAGAGCAAGATCAGTGAACTGTTGGAGAAGTATTGCAAGTTCCTGCCTGTGGAGATTGCCTTCGGTAAAGAGAAGGAGTGGAAAGATGGCAAAGAGGTGAAGACAGGCAAGGACAATATTATAAACGATACCAAACCGCTATGGACCCTTCCTCCTTCAGAAGCGAAGGATGAGGACTACAATGAATTTTACCGGAGGTTGTATCCCGTAGCAGAGAAACCACTTTTTAATATCCACCTAAATGTGGATTACCCGTTTAACCTGACAGGGATACTATATTTCCCGAAGATCAAGAACAACATTGAGATCCAGAAGAACAAGATACAACTCTACAGCAACCAGGTGTTTGTGACTGACTCTGTGGAAGGGATCGTACCAGAATTCCTTACCCTGTTGCACGGGGTGCTTGATTCACCGGATATCCCCCTGAATGTTTCAAGGAGTTTCCTGCAGAGCGATTCAAACGTAAAGAAGATATCTTCACACATTACCAAAAAGGTGGCCGACCGGCTGGAGGATATATTTAAGAACGACCGGGAGAAGTTTGAGCAGAAATGGGACGACCTGAAACTTTTCATTGAGTACGGTATGATGTCGGATGAAAAGTTCCACGACCGTGCTGAGAAGTTTGTCCTGTTAAAGAATATGGAGGGCAAATATTTCACCCTGGAAGAGTATGAAGAGCTGATCAAAAAGGAGCAGACCGATAAGAACAAAACAGTGATCTATTTATATGCTACCGATAAGGCTGAGCAATATAGCTACATAGAGGCTGCTAAAGCTAAAGGGTATGATGTATTGCTGATGGACGGTCAGCTTGATACACACTTCCTGAACCACATGGAGTCGAAACTGAAAGAGTCAAGGTTTGCAAGGGTGGATTCGGACATCATTGACAGGCTCATTGACAAGGAGGAGGCAAGGGAGTCAAAACTGACATCTGAGCAGCAGGCCGACCTTACTCCTGTGTTCCAGTCACAACTACCCGGACATGAGATGAGTTACTTTGTGAGCTATGAATCTCTTGGAGAGGAGGACCACCCGGTGATGATTACCCAAAGCGAATTCATGCGCCGGATGAAGGATATGGAGGAGATGAGTGGACAGGCTTCTATGTACGGGAACATGCCCGTTTCCTACAACCTGGTGGTCAATGCAAACCATCCACTTGTGAGCAAGATTGCCGAACAGACTGAGAAAAAGCTGGGCAAGAAGTTGGAGGAGCTACGCAGCGAGAAGAAGGGGCTTTCTGAAGAGCAGCAGTTGTTGGAGAAGGCCAAAGAGGGAAAGAAAGAGGAGGAGGTTTTGCAGAGCGAGAAGGACCAGATGGAAGATGTCAATAAAAAGCTGGGTGGACTGGAAGATAAACGTGTGGAGATGCTGAAGAAGCATGGGAAAGGTCAGAAGCTCGTTAAGCAGCTGATCGACCTGGCACTACTTGCCAATAACCAGTTGAAAGGAGAGGAGCTTGCTGCCTTTGTGAAAAGGAGCGTGGATTTGATTAAATAGGTCTAAAGAAAAAGTAATTTAACCTCCTCTTTCAGGAAGTCGATGGCGACCTGGGATGGGGGGTTTTTCAATTCTGTAAGGCGTTCCAGGATCAGTTTGCCCAGGGTTGGACCGGTGGCATCGGGTTTCAGTTCTGATGTTGTTCCATTAATGAGGTTGATGACTTGGTTTTTAGCCGCTTTCACCTTTTCCCATGCTTCATTACTCATATAGGTCTGCTGGGCCAGGTTATGCTCATATTCCGAGGTGATGCTGCTGAGCAGTTCTTTTTGAAGCTGCCTGGCTGTGTAATCGGACCGGCTGATGCGCATAATCATGGAATCGGGAGATATACGTTCAAGTAAAAGAATGCTACGCTCATAGGCCTGCAATCTAACCGGCAGGATATCATCTGTAATATGCATGTTAAACTCTTTCTTCCGCCTTTTATCTTCGTTCTGTGACCAGGTCCTGAGCATGACCCATACGGTCAGAAAGACAATGAAAGCAGGTATTGTGTACTTAAGGATTTCAAGCAGAACATCCATGTTGATAATTTTTTGAAACTTGTTCCATGCAATATTAATTAATTTATCACGAAAAGCGTATTTTTGACCTCTGAAATGCTAATGTCCACAATCTAAAATTTTAAACCAATGGAACAACTTTCAGCAAGAATTAAATCACTATCTCCTTCGGCCACAATCGCCATGAACCAAAAGGGCCGGGAATTGAAGGAAAAAGGCGTTGACGTGATTAACCTAAGTGTAGGAGAACCCGATTTTTCAACCCCTGATCACATTCATGACGCAGCCAGAGCAGCATTAGATGGCAACTGGGACCACTATGCACCTGTGGCTGGATACCCCGATCTGCTGAAAGCCATTGTGGATAAATTTAAACGGGAAAACAACCTGGAATATAAGCCATCCAACATTATGGTAAGCGTGGGTGCCAAACACTCCCTGGCCAATGTAATGATGTGTCTGATCGATAAGGGTGAAGAGGTGATCGTGCCGGCCCCCTACTGGGTGAGTTATGCAGAGCAGGTGAAGATCGCTGAAGGAGTGAATGTATTTGTTGACACCACAGTGGAAAATGAGTTCAAAATGTCGGCTCAGCAGCTTGAGGATGCCATCACCCCAAAAACCAAGGCATTGTTGCTTTGCTCTCCTTCTAACCCCACAGGAAGTGTTTATACCAGGGATGAGTTGAAGGCCCTGGCTGATGTACTTGCAAAGCATCCCAATGTGTATGTGATTGCCGACGAGATTTATGAGCATATTAATTTTGTGGGTGGACATGAGTCCATCGCTCAGTTTGAAGAGATCCGCGAACGGGTGGTGATCATCAATGGTGTCTCCAAAGGATATGCCATGACCGGTTGGAGGATTGGTTACATGGCCGGACCCGATTGGTTGGTAAAGGCCTGTGGCAAGCTGCAGGGACAGATGACTTCCGGAGCCACTTCCATTGCCATGCGGGCTGCTCTGGCTGCTTTGACCGGTGACCAGGCGTGTGTAACTGAAATGCGTGATGCATTCCTTCGCAGACGCGACCTGATTCTGGGACATATGGCCCAGATCGATGGTGTAAAGTGTGCCACCCCAGGGGGGGCGTTCTATGTATTTCCCGATTTCAGTAAGTACATTGGAAAATCGGTGAATGGACACAAGATTGAGACTGACATGGACCTCTGCATCTATCTGCTGGAAGTTGGCCACATTGCTACAGTACCCGGATCAGCATTTGGAGCCGACGGCTGTGTGAGGATTTCTTATGCCAACTCAGATGAGAACCTGGAGAAAGCGATGCAGCGGCTGAAAGATGCGCTGGCAGCGCTTTCGTAAACCATATTCTCTCCAGCATATTTTAAACATGCTTCCGAGATAAAGGTTTTACGGAAAACATCTTATAGGTAATAGAATTGTAACCCATCATAATAAAACCGCTTCAGGGAACTGGGGCGGTTTTATCTTTGGATCGTCGGATCTTTTCCTGGTGGCAGACCAGGACTTCGTTTTTTTCTCCATGCCAGTTGTGAAAACCATTGCCCTGGCAATTGCGGTAATCCTTGTCCATCAAAAGAACCTCTCTTTAAATGCCATGTGTTTTTTCTTTGCTTGTTGCAGGACTTCCTGAAATTCCGGTTCATCTCGTGCAGAGTCCAGGAATGAATCGGTATTCATTAAAGGGTAATTGAAAAATCCATCGTCAACTGCTCTGCCCAGACATCGAATGCACCCTTCCTTATCACCCAACAATCCATAGTTGGCTGCATTAAAATACCAGGCCTCTGCATCGGGAAGATTAAATTGCTCAAATTTGCGTGTTGCTGATAATCCTTCTTCTATATTGCCTTCAATGTATGCCTTTACTCCGAATGCGTAGAGGGCCGAAGCTTTTCCAGGCTCAAGCTTAATAGCGCGATTAAAGTAAGCTACAGCCTCATTGTTCTTTCCCAGCCGGAAAAGCGCCAGTCCCTGATACTGAAAAAAGAACGCGCTTTCTTTAAATAGCCTCCCTGTTTCAAATGCGTCTTCATATCTTCCAGCGAATAAATAGGTGATAATAATTGAGCGGAATCTCTGGTTGTTTGGATCAAGCTTAACAGCTTTTTCCATCTCCTCGATCGCTTCATCGTTCATTCCTGCATAACGGTAAATATAGCCCGTTGAAAAATGGGCTTCGGCATTGTTGGGATTGATTTCCACGATTCGTTTTGTAAGCTCAACTGCCTCCATAATTCTGTTGGTCTCGGTATAAAGCATTGACAAATTACCAAGTGCACCAATCGACTCATCATTCAGGGACAATGCTTTCAGGTAAGAGTTTTCTGCTCTTTTAGTTTCTTCGGGATTAAGTAATCCATAGATTACCAGCCT
>JAUVKN010000001.1 GCA_030596245.1 Bacteroidia bacterium
AAAGCGTTCAACTCACAGTCTTGTTTGTCATAGTTGCCGTGTTCGGGGTTGCGTATCCACTCGGTGGCAATGGATATGCTAAAGCCGTTGGAACATACGATCTTGGCTTCAAGCACATAGACGGTGTAGGTCGTTTTACCGTTCTTGGATGTCTTTTTCGGGCATCCGGGATATGGCTCGTAGTCAAAACTGTGGAGTCCTGTGCCATCAACCGCCACGCTATGATAAAGTCTATCGAAACGGAACTTGTCGAACACCTTCCTGCGCACCAACACCCTGACCATCTCCTGCTTGAGCCTCTCGAGGCATTCTTGCGGTAATTTCCGCAGCAGTTTGTCACAGGTGTCCGTGTCGGGGAGCCGACAGCCAAACACCCTTTTGTAGTTGGCTGCAAAGCGCCCCTTCCGGGAAAGGTTGTCCATGCTGTTGCGTGAACCATGCTTGAAAAGGAATATAGCTATAACGGCCATCAGCACCTCCTCAGTTTTGTAATCAGGGGACTTCCGGTAATCGGGAAGTGAGGAAAGCATCTCAAGGAATTGGGGGAAGTGTCTGTTCATGGCAATGGCTGTTTGCATCGCGAAGCAGAACCCCTGGTAACAGCTGAGTTTTGCCCTGCATCCATTGCGCTTTTGTTCTTTGTTCTTCTTTTTGTTTCTCTTCTAAAAAAGGTGGGAAAAAATATCGGAAATTACAAAACAAAATACCCGGAAAAATTACGTATTAATTTTATTATCAGTACTTTAAAGGTGTAATAAAAAACGCCAGTGAATAGGTGGCTACCTCCTGGCGTTTTAAAAAAATGAAAAATGAAACCACAACATTATTTGTTCGGCGGCTGCGTCGCCTTTGTATCATCCTGATAATAAAGGCGTTAGAAAGGCAGCCTGCAATGTGGCGTCTTCTATAAAGTTAGTGCGAAAAATATTTCTCTCAAAATTTCCCTGCAGCTTAATTCTCAGACTATTACGGATATGCAAATTTACAAGCGGAATCGCTGAATCTTATGGAAAAGGGATATTAATTATCCAGTTATTATACTTATTTGGTGCTTTTCGGATAATAAATATCCATTGATAGATATTTATTATCCAAATCAACATCAATATAGTTAATAACTGGATAAAACATATCTATTCCTGATTTTTTTTCGTCCTTAGTGTCGACATCAGCCCTGTCTGTACCATATACCAGACCAATCATAAATGCTGCTCCTTATCCGCCCCTGAGGGCTGTCCCTGTGAGCCGCCCCTGAGGGATGCTGCTACAGTGGAGTGCTGCTACAGTGGAGTGCTGCTACGGACAGGGACCCAAGCTTGTAAGTGCTCGACCGCAGGCAATAGTGTGCTCAACTGCAGGCAATAGTGTTCTCAACTGCAGGCAATAGTGTTCTCGATCGCAGGCAATAGTGTGCTCGACCGCAGGCAATAGTGTGCTCGCGTAGTCCATGGGCAGGGCTTTGAAAGGCCAACCCTAAATAGTTAATTATCAGTCAAATCAATAGAAAAATGAAACGAGCGTGAAATTGATCAAACCTTCTGAAATTTCTGCCAGGATTCTCACATTGCTCGATGAGAGTGATGAAAGGGTCATCATAGTATCTCCCTATATGAAGATTTCGAAATGGTATAAGTTCATGAATAAGGTCAATGGATTGAAAACCAGGAGGATCCTCATAGAGATATATGTCAGGGACGACCCTGACAACACAGCCACCTATCGTGATCTGGATCAATTGGCACTGGAGTATAAAAAGATTCCTCACCTGCACAGCAAACTATACCTGAATGAAAGATACGGCATCGTAACTTCCATGAATTTGCTGCTAAGCTCTGAGATCAATTCCCTGGAAATTGGATATGCCACGGAAACCTGGACGGAATACAATGACTTGTTAGGTTTTTATCACAGGTATATCCACATTGGTGAACCGGTTCACTGTGATACAATAGCCGGCCGGCCGGCCGCAGACCTGAAAGAGATTATGCATAGCATCAGGGAAGAACTCAAAAGAACCTCGAAGAACTCATGGCTCTGGCTTGCGGAAAATGCGCTGCATATCAGCACTGGCCGGAATAACTACAGCGTTTCGATCAACGACGGCTACCTGAGAATCACCGCTAGTTTGAGAATTGCTTCCGCAACAAAGCAGAAAAGCATTCAGCGCTCCTCATTGATCGCGAAAAAAGTCGGAGATCTCACTGCCATGAAGGTCGATATGCATCCTGGTCCTAAGCATGGTCCTAAGCCTGGTCCTAAGCCTGGTCCTAAGCTTGGTTCTAAGCCTGGCCTTAAGCCTGGTCCTAAGCCTGGTCCTAAGCCTGGCTCTACGCCTAGTCCTAAGCCTGGTTCTGAGCCTGGCCTTAAGTCTGGTCCTAAGCCAGGTCTTAAGCCTGAAATCCTACAACTATCCGGACAGGCACAACACACATTGAAAAGCACCTGCATCACCGGGATCCTGGAAGCTGAAGCGGATTACATGATGGAATCTGTAATAAGGTTTATTGATGCCACGGAGGATCTGGTATGTCAGGAAGCGTTTAATAGCTCATAAAGCCCTTATTACCCAGGATAGCATTGGGCTTACTGAGGAGCAGAAGCTGGTGGACAAGATCCCAGACAAGATCCCAGACATAATCCCAGACAAGATCCCAGACATAATCCCAGACATAATCCCAGACAAAATCCCAGACAAAATCCTAGACAAAATCCCAGACAAAATCCTGTGAAAAACCGGCCAGGGTGTCCCGATAGGTTCTTCCTATGACGAAAAAAAAAGTTAGTGCAGCAGATGGAGCTTTTTTACCTGGAAAACTATCACGATTAATTGCTGTTTTCATTATCGTTAATTAACAATCCTCAAACTAACGATGACGAAAACAGGAGTGAAACGCTCATGACATAGGATCAGGATTTATCAAATCCTTTTCTTTCCATCCTGCCCCACGTGTTTCTTTTGAACAGTTTGTCGATATTTCCTTTGATGGACATTAGCATGATCAGTGGATGGTAGAATATCGGTTCCAGGAATGCGGTACCGATCAGCCTGAATACATCCCTTCGCTTCTCATATTTATGGAAAGTGACCTCCTCGAACAATACGGACCAGATGGAGAGAGAAACAGCAAAAAAATAGACAAATCCAAACAATAGCAGGAAGAATGGCCAGTTCAGTTTCCCGGAGATCACCAGAAAGATGAACCACAGGATTCCCAGGAATTCAATGATTGGGGCCAGGTACTCAAACATCAGCCAGTAGGGATATCCCAGCATTCCCAGTTTTCCATACCGTCGGTTGAACAGGAGTTTTCTATGGATGATCAGCGTCTCCAGGGTCCCACGGGTCCATCGACTGCGCTGTCTTGCCAGCACTTTCAAGGTGGATGGCACTTCTGTCCAGCAGAGCGGATCGGGTATATAGACCACATCATAGCTCATGTTATTGTCGACCATATATCTCCTCATACGCACTACAAGTTCCATGTCCTCCCCCACAGTATCGGTCCTGTAACCTCCTGATTGAATGACAATTTCACGATTGAACATTCCAAGGGCACCAGAAATAAGTAACAGACCATCCAACTCACTCCATGCCATCCTGCCCATCAAAAATGCCCTGGTATATTCCATGACCTGGGCCCTGGGCAAAAACTTCTTTGGAAGGTGTACCTTCTTAATATGTCCTCCCGATATCTCGCACGAATTGGCTATTCGGATCACCCCACCTGCACCAATCACTTTTTTTTCCTTAGACTCAGTAAATGGCTTTACCAATTTAAGAAGGGCATCCGGTTCCATGATGGAGTCAGCATCAATGCTCACTACGAGTTCGTTCTTGGAGACATTCAGTCCGGCATTCAGAGAATCTGCTTTCCCCCCATTCACTTTATCTATCACTGTCAGCTTTTTAAACGACCTGTTCTGTGACTTATACACCCCGCGTATCCGCTTGCAGGGCAACCGATAGTCAAAGTAGTAGTTGACCTTCTCCAACTCATAGGTTTCGATCATCTTCTCCAGAGAATCATCCGAACTTCCATCGTTGACCACAATTACTTCATAATTGTTATAGTAGAGCGATAGCAGGGTCCTGATATTATCAAGGATGGTGCGGCTTTCGTTAAAGGCCGGAGCGATCACCGAAAGGGTTGGGGCCAGTGGGGAAGAGACGATGGAATTATAGTCCACATAGCTGTTTTTTCTCAGGTACTTCCTCAGAGAGATGGCCGAAAAAACAGTAAGTATCAGATACACGCTGAATATCAATGCAGTAATGATAAACACTGCATGCAGCACAAAAAACTTTAATATGTCAAACAATCCACTCATGCTTAATAGATTCGGCCGTCCAGTACGTGCCTGATAATGATCTGATAGTTTTTATACTCTGATTTTGATTTCATCAATTTAATGAGCATTGAAATACCTGGCTCATCGGTATTCTCCATGGCCTTGGTGGCGAGAATCTGCAGCTGCACATCCTCTTCCATATCCAGGACCGATTTCAGAAAGTTCAAATGCCGCTCTTCAGGGATCCTTGCAAATGCATTCAATATTTCAAGTTTATTCCTATTGGATTCCCCTTCATAGATCTTTTTCATGGCTGGAAGTGAACTTTTCAACCTGAGTTCTCCGCATACCTTATATGCAGTGCGACGCACCTCATCGTTCTCATGTTCGAAAAGCCTGATTATGGCTGACCCGGCACCCTTTTGTTTGAACCAGGAAACCATCTCCAGTGCAAAAATGAGCACACTGATGTTCTCCGATTCGAACCATTGTTTGAAAGCAGGCACCTTAAGGTTGTGCTGGATTAAAAGTTCATGAAGGGTAATCTGCTCCCAAATGGCCAGAGGTTTTTCCATGAGGTACAAGAAGTGGTATGGATTGTCGTCCGACAAACTTACCATGGCAATCTGAGCCTCCATCCTCAATATCTCATTGTTGGAGTTCAGGCTTTCTATGATCCTCTCATTGGCCTCCCTGATACCCATAAAGGCCAGTTCCCTGAATCCCTTCACATTTTCATGCCATTTCCTGCTGTAAGCTTTTTCAAGAGAATCTTTCATCAAACCCAGCAACAGGTAAAGCTTTTTAATGACCTCCTTGATCTCTCCCTTCAGGTTGATGCTCAGGTCAATCATCTGATCGATGAGTATCTGACGGTTAAACTTATTGGAAGCAATCCGCTCCAGGTCCATAAATGCATGATCCAATTTATCCTCTTCAAAGAGATAATCCATCAACTTTTGCTGGTACTCCTCTTTCAGGTACTCTTTCAATTTTTGCTCCCGCTGCATTCTGCCCCTGTTCAGCAGGATAATAATCAGCAATGTAATCAGGGTCACAATCGAATAGAGGATCACCACGTACAGAATGGTAATGAAGAGAGAGGATTTATCAAACTTCACCATGACCCGTTCCGAATAGCGGCTTATGAAATTATCCTCCTGAATGTTGTCATTGGCATAGACCGTTTCTGTGGAATCCTCTGTTTCGGGGTATACCGGGACCTGTGCTGAAACAAAAAACAGACCTATGGATACCACTATCCAGGGTAGCAAAAAGATCAGATATATTTTTAAACTCTTCACTTTATTATTCGGATGTAAAATCCTGCCCTCAGGTCAAATCGATGACGGTACTCATCGACATCAAACTCTTCATAGGAGTAGCCGGTCATCACATTCAACCGAAGAATGTGGTTGATCTGCTTCGAGTATTCGACCCGGCCTGACATGGCTCTCAGCCTGTCCAGATCTGACACAACCAGCAGTGGTTCGTCGGGAGCGGTACCATATCCCAGTGTGAGTGAGAGGTAGTTGAATTTATCTTCAAAGTACCTTCTGGCACTCAGGTAGTAGGAACCTGAAACACCATAATCTTTAAAAAACAGATAATTCCTGAAAGAGAACCAGTAATCACCGGCATATTTCTCTCCGGAAAATGTCAGGAAAGTAAAGTGTTGGTCCCAATAGAAGTAACGGAGTCCGGCCGACAGGGCAAAACCCTTCGGAAGCACCTGCCAGATCTCTGCTGCTGCCCTGTGTCCGGGCAGGTAATTGACTGCTCCATCTGGCGAGAATCCGTAGCCCGCCATGGCATAGTTCTTTTTCCCAAGATTCAGGTAACCGTCCATGTTCAACTGAATGTCTGTGGAGGGATTGTCAACCCCCGCATGATACCCGCCATTCACATAGGGAGACAGGGTTCCCATCTTCAATGGTATATTTCCGCCGGCAGTCAGCATATGCCAGTTCCGCACATAGGGCTTGCTGAAATGGTCGTAGGAGTAGAAGAGGAAAAGCTCGGGCAGATCCTGTTTTGAGCCCTGCTGATATTTTGCCAGCAACTGTTTCTCCATGATTAACGGGGAGTCTGGTTCCAGCTCAAGGGCGCGGGCAGCATACTCTTCAAGTTTTGCCCAGTCGTTTTCCCAGTAAGCAAGATCCACACGGGTTTCATGTGCTTCGAAAAGATCGGGCTCCTTTGATAGCACTTTTTCAAGGATCATATAGGCCGAATCGTATTTGGCTTCCCACCCATATATCCTGGCCAGGTAGAGGGCCACATCAAAATAATCCGGGTTCTCATCCATGATCCTGTGACCAATTGATATCGCTGTGGCATAGCGGTTCTCATTCGCATGTTCTCTCATCAATGCAAACCCAGCTTCAGGAGTGGCATAGGTTTCCTGCAGTTCCTGGGCAGCCAATTGATTCAGTAAAAAAAACAGAAAGATGGTCAGTGAAGTGAAATTACGCATGGTACACACTATGTTTTTTCAGCAACGGATTGGACCATTTCGAGCAAGACATCCGGATCAAAAGGTTTGGTCAGATACCCTTTTGCTCCAAGTTCCAGGGCATGATCTTTCGTTTCATCCAGTGTAATACCTGAAATGATGATCACTGGGATTTTCGTTTCCATTTTGGTATTCACATAACGTACCAGTTCAAGCCCTTTTGTATAGGGCATATTAATATCAGTTATCACCAGGTCAATTTCTTCATTATCAAGTATTTTGATAGCTTTATCTCCATCTGCTGCCTCCAATATTTCATAACCACACCTGGCAAGAGAAAAAGCGATGGTCTTAAGGGCAATTGGATTATCTTCACAAACAAGTATTCTCATCAATTCTGTGGTTACAATAATAAAAACTACTGGATGATCACCCGGTGCATCTCCTTTTCACTGTCAAAAATAATACTAAAGATATAAACACCCGGTACAACATCACCAATTCTTATCCCTGACGAAGCGTTTATTAATGGCTTATGAGCTATCTCTCTTCCGGTCATGTCGGTCACAACCACCGATGCGTTAACAAATGGCTGCAAAGACTTTATGAAAAAAATATCTTTCCCGGGATTTGGATATATGGTGAACCGGTTCCCTCCATCTCCAACAAGGGCCATCCCATATCCAAGGGGATATCCTACCCTGATATTCACAGGGATCAGGGTGGAATTGGTGTATCCGTCATTCAGGTAGTAGCTAAAGAGATCATCGCCCTGGAATCCCTCCACAGGATAATAGTTAAAGCTGCCATTGGGATGTAGATGAAGGGTGCCGTGACCAGGACTGTTCCCAAAAGAGAGTTCGGCACTCATTTCATTGCCATCGATATCAAAATCGTTGGCCAACAGACCCCCTTCCATTGCGATAGTCAGGTTACCTCCCGGGATTATCTCAAAGCTATCTGCACGTCCGATTGGCGGAGAATTAAACAGGGGTAGTTCCCTTTTCAAATAAAAAAATGATTGCTTCTTCCTTTCGATGGGTGGTTCATTCTGAATCTTCTCATAATCCCAGAAATTCCAGGAATAGGCGTCACTTCGATAGAGCCCCCCAGCTCCAGCCACGGTAACAGCAATGCCATTTGTCAGTGTGTCCTCCTGCACCATCACTATACCATTACCATCGTGATAGGAGAGGTAATGCATGGCTCTCCTTACAGTTGGAGCCGGGAAATTGATCAGAGTCCATGGGATCCGGATCTCCAGACTATCGTTAAAAACTGTTACCGCATTGAGCAGCTGGTAAGGGTCATCCGAGCTGGAGATGTTCAATTTCCCGATGTATTGGGTAATATCATAGGAGTAATTTGTTTTCCACCTTACGCGGTTCCAGATCCCCACATCACTGCTGGTGGAAACCACCGTATCGATCCTTACCGGGGCTTTAATCCCGTAAACGTCATAGGAGGGAATCACAAACAGATCGGTCCTCTCTCCTCCAATGGGAATACTCAGGGCAAACTCTGCCCTCAACGTATCCACACCATCCCCTATGGATACCCCATTGGGAAGAATCGATTCTCCAAGATCCCGTGCATAAGTGTCAAAAGCAACCCATAGCGTATCCCCTTGATGCATTTCTGTATCCATATAGAGGCGAACCCTGAAAAAAGTATAATCGGAAGATATCCTGATTTGTGAAACAGGTTCTCCTGGAAAAGATCCTGATTCCACGAATGGTTCAGGTGGCGGCGCATAAGAAAGAATCCCGAAATTCTGTTCCGGAGATGTAATATTATGCCAGAGATGCCGGTACTCTTTGTCAGAATAAGGATTGGTGATCCACGTCTGTTTGAACCATTCATCGATGAGTGAGAACTGAATACCGCCGGCACATCCTGATCCAAGGATATTGTCAAGCATCCTGATCGTATACCGGCCCTGCTCTTTTTCGGTAATCCCCCCGTGGTGCATGCCTGTGGGGGACAAATGACCGCTGCCCCAGCTGGAAGGAACCCCAAACTCCGCTATCACAAGTGGTATTCCCTCATAGTGCTTTTTCAGCTCCTTCAGATAACCCAGGTAACCATTCGGACCAATGGAATCTGATTCAACACTGTAATAAGGGTCCTGGATGATGAAGTCGGGATAGTAGGGATATGCGTGGTAACCGATAAAGAATCCGCCGGACGAATCGGATACTACCACATTGGCCAGATCAATTTTCTCATCATCTTCATGACTCCCGGCTATATTTTGTTCTGTGGGATGAACCAGCGGATCCAGGGTAGGCCATGTGGAAATGCCTGCAGGTCGCACTGTACCATAAAGATCCATTTCATAGATCATCAGGCTGTCAAGCCTCCGGGTAATCCATACCTCGGCAGGGTCCCCTCCACCGGAAAGATGGAAATAAGTGCCCTGGAATTCTGTTTCTCCGGCATGAGCCTGATTGGTAAGGGCTACTTCAGCAGGAAAGATCTCCCTGCCGATTAGAAATCCAACCACCCAGTTTGAGATGTTTGCGGTATAATTACCATAGGCCTTCCCGAACCGATGGCCTATTTCAATATCTCCATGAACAGCGTTTACCACCTCCCTGATTTCATGATCGAACATGGCAGAGAGGTCATATAGATCTTTGGCGGATTCCTGCTCTTCCAGCCATACCCCCTGAATCAACAGCAAAGGATTACCCGGGTGATCCAGGTTATATTGATACAACTCCTCATAGAACCTGGGATAATGAAGTGTGTAGATCCGAATGGTATTATATCCGGCTTCTTTGACCAGGTAAAACCAACGCCTGTAATCCTCACGACTCGCAGCCAGTTGTCCGGGCTGAGTTCCAGGAATGGATACACCCATATTGATACCCTTGATGAATATCGGGATATACTCTTTCCCGTTCCAGATGGCAAATCGGTCATCCTTTATGGTGTAATCTCCTTTAAAGGAGTCTTCCATTCCTGAGGATACTTTGTGCTGAGAATAAACAGTCGACGAATTTACTCTGATAATCAGGATAATAAGCAATAGCGGAATCTGTTTCAATGTCATATTGATCAAACAGTGATGGCAAGAAAAGTTTGTTGAACAAATGTAAGAAAATTGGTCCAGCAACCCTGATAAAATTTTCAACGATTTATCCCAGGTCCCTGATCAGAAGCTCAATGTTCTGGACGCCCCGCTGTTCTAAAATCAACTCTTTGTTGATCATGACCCTTTCGATGGTGGAGTGGTCGAAGTATCGAATGGTGACAAGCTCCAGCCCCGTCTGGTAAGCCACCTTATATTTCTCCTCCAGTTCATCCACCACCAGCCTCAGTTTCCGCTTGTTATTGTTTACGATAATTTGAAAACTGATGGCTGAATTTTGCATCATGTTGATCTTCAGTCCGTGCTTATTAAGGATTCCGAAGATCTCCTCCAGGTTGTCCTCGTTGATAAAGGAGAAATCGAGCGGTGAGGTACGGATCAATACCTGATCCATTTTAAAAATGAAGGATGGCGTCAGCTTGTCATAGGAGAGGTTCCCCACCAGTGTTCCGGGCGCCTCCGGATCCACAAAGGATTTTACATGCAGGTTGATGTTTTTATTCTGTAGTGGTTTTATGGTTTTCGGATGAATGACGCTGGTCCCAAAATAGGCAAGTTCGATGGCATCCAGGTATGACAGCTTCTCCAGCAGTATGGTATCATCGAAATATTTGGGATCTGCATTGAGCACCCCCGGCACATCTTTCCATATGGTTACACTTTTTGCCCTCAGCATAAAGGCCAGTATGGCTGCTGTGTAATCCGATCCCTCCCTTCCCAGGGAGGTGGTCTGGTCATTGATGGTGGAAGCCAGGAAGCCCTGGGTAATCAGGATCCGCTCGCCATTGAAGGTAAATTGCTCATTGACCAGGTGGGAAGAGAGTTCCCAGTCCACACGCGCTTCACGCCAGTTGTTGTCGGTTTTTAGTGCCCGGCGGATATCCATCCACCTGGTTGCAACACCCGATTTATTCAGAAAATGGCTGATGATGGTGGTGGAGAGCAACTCCCCGTAACAGATCAACTGATCATAATCGTAGTCATAATTCAGGGTGGGCTCCTTGGTTAGTCGGTCGAAGAGCTCCTCAAACACCTCGTTCACATTAGCAAATACCAGGTGATCTTTATCTTCAAAGAGTCCATTCACGATATCCAGGTGGTAGGCCTTTAACTGTTTATACTCATCCCGGAGGTCTTCCTCTCTCTTACCTGCATAGCATTCGATGATCCGCTCAAGGGAATTGGTGGTTTTCCCCATGGCAGAAACCACCACCACGATCTCTTCATTCTGGAAACGTTGAAGAATTTCAACAATATTCTTCACTGCGCCTGCACTTTTTACAGAAGCGCCACCAAATTTGAATACAAACATTCTGATACGGTTTTAATTCGTAAATTGAGGCTCAAAATTAATCATAGCAAAGATCTTAAAAAAACAGATGAAGGTAATAATCAGTTTTGCTACTTACCAGGTTGAAGCGGAATTGTATGATACGCCCACAGGCCGGTCTATTTATGCAGCATTGCCCATTCAACGGAATGTAAACCGTTGGGGTGATGAAATCGATTTCGAGATCCCTGTTCAATCGACCCTGGAAGCAGATGCAAAGGCAGAGGTCTCTGTGGGAGAGCTGGCGTACTGGCCCAATATGCCCGCCTTCTGCATTTTCTTTGGTGCAACCCCGGTTAGCACAGGAAACACACCGGTGGCAGCAAGCCCGGTAAACGTGTTCGGGAAACTTTCAAAGATCGATTTAGAGAAACTCCGACGGATCCCTGACGGTGAGAATGTGGCTGTAGAGGTTGGTTAAAGCTCAAGTCTGATCATCCGTGCTATCCGCTCCCCGGTCCTTTTCAGCAGCTCCCCGGCATGCCTGATGGCAAAGTCCAGTTCAGATGGTTTTTCCAGAATGGGCAGGATTACATTAAATCCCATCTGGTACAACACCTCACTCCCCTCCTCCAGGGTCCCGGCAATTCCTATCACCGGTTTCCCATGTTTTTGGGCCAGTTGAGCCACACCAAATGGAGTCTTCCCAAACTGGGTCTGACCATCCATTTTTCCCTCTCCGGTAATCACCAGATCGGCTTGCATGATTTTCTCTTCAAGACCCACTGTCTCCGCAATCATATCGAAACCCTTCATCAACCTGGCTCCCAGAAAAGCCATCAATCCGGCTCCCAGTCCACCTGCAGCACCCGCACCGGGCACATGTGATATCTCTTTTCCCAATTGTTGCCTGATGAGCTCTGCAAAATGTTCCAGGTTATGATCCAGTTTTTTTACCATATCCCTGTCAGCTCCCTTCTGGGGTCCATAGATTGCCGAAGCACCTTCGGGGCCGGTCAACGGATTGGAAACATCACATGCCACCAAAATATCCAAATCTGCAATTCTGGGATCCAGACCCTCCATGTGGATCCTTTCCACATCACCCAGAGCTCCACCTCCAGGTCCGGATGAGATCTCTCTGCCGCAGGTAAACTTTACCCCCAGAGCCTCCGCCATTCCCGCTCCTCCATCATTGGTGGCACTGCCTCCAATCCCAAGCAAGAGCTTTTTACAACCCCTTTCCATGGCATTTTTTATCAGCTCACCGGTGCCAAAAGTTGAAGTCACCCAGGGATCTCTTTCTCCAGGTATTAACAACTCAATCCCCGAGGCAGCTGCCATCTCTATGACAGCAGTGGAACCATCTCCGGTGATCCCATAAAAAGAGTTGATCTCACGCATTAATGGATCTTTTACAATCCACTCAATCCGTTTTCCACCTGTGGCATCTATGACCGATTCCACAGTTCCCTCTCCACCATCAGCCATAGGCGCAATCTGAAAATCGGTTTCGGGCATGATTCTCTCTATCCCCCGTCTGAGGGATATGGCTACCTGACGGGCACTCATACAGTCCTTAAAAGCATCGGATGCAAGTAAAATATTCATGTTTTTTGCATTGGGATGAGCAATAAAATTAACATAATCAACACAGATTTAAATATTTTGAATACTTTAATCTCATCAACTAAAATCACACAACATGTCTGTAGGAGTTCTGGCCCTTCTCGCCTCGCTGCCCATTGTCTCTATTTTTGTCTTTATGGTAGGATTCCGATGGCCTGCCACCAAAGCCATGCCTGTGGCCTTTGCCATCGCTCTTATTCTTGCCTTAATGGTGTGGAAAACTCCTGTCAACTGGATTCTCGCCTCTTCGATCAATGGCCTGGTGATCGCCTTTAAGATCCTGTTCATAGTCTTCGGGGCCCTGCTGGTCCTTTTCACCATGCGAGAGAGTGGAGCCATTGAAACCATTAACAGGGGATTTACCAGCATCTCAACCGATAAAAGGGTTCAGGCCATCATCATTGCCTGGTTGTTTGGAGGGTTTATTGAAGGGGCGGCCGGCTTCGGAACCCCAGCTGCACTGGCCGCTCCACTCTTGCTTTCCCTCGGTTTCCCGGCACTTGCTGCAGTCATGGTGGCACTGATCGCCAATGTGACGCCAGTCTCCTTCGGGGCTGTAGGTACACCCACTCTCATTGGGGTCCAGTCATCTTTGGATATCCCTTCAATACAGCAGTCTATTGCTGAATCCGGACTAACCTATACAGAATATATACAACAGATCGGGGTCTGGACTGCAGCACAACATGCCTTACCCGGATTGATCCTTCCCCTGATCATGGTGGCCATGATGACCCGGTTTTTCGGGAAGAATAGAAGCATAAAGGAGGGCTTAGCCATTTGGCCTTACGCCCTGTTTGCCGGATTCTGTTTTGTGGGTCCATATCTGCTGGTGGCCATTTTCCTTGGGCCAGAATTTCCCTCTTTACTGGGCGGACTTCTTGGGCTGGCCATCCTGATTCCAGCCACCAAAGCCGGATTCCTGGTGCCAAAGAAAACCTGGGATTTCCCTGACAAGAGTTCGTGGGAAAAGAACTGGGTGGGTTCCATCAGCATGGATAGCCAGTCAAATACGGGAAAGATCTCAATGTTTAAAGCCTGGTCCCCCTATATGATCATTGGGTTGTTGCTGGTCCTTACCAGGGTCAGGTCGCTGCCTTTTGGTAATTGGATAAAATCTGCCAGCGTAGGGTATTCCGACCTGTTTGGAACCACCGTAAACGGCACTGTTGATCCGCTCTACAATCCTGGAATCATGCCTTTTATTCTTGTGGCGCTCTTATGCATACCCCTTTTCGGCATGAAAGGTAAACAGGTAGGCGCAGCATGGTCAGAAGCGATCAGGAGAATGAAAAGTCCGCTTATTGCCCTGGTGTTTGCCGTGCCCATGGTACGGATCATGATGCAATCGGGCAACAATCCGGATGATATCGTGGGTATGCCCATCGCAATGGCCACAGCCATGACCAGCATTTTCCAGGGAGCATGGCCATTGATAGACTCTTTTGTGGGGGCTCTGGGTTCTTTTATGTCGGGTTCCAATACAGTATCCAATATGTTGTTTTCACTGTTCCAGTATTCCATTGCCGATCAGCTGGGAATTTCCACCATCCTTATTGTTAGCCTTCAGAATATTGGAGGGGCCATGGGCAACATGATCTGCGTACATAATGTGATTGCAGCATGTGCGACGGTGGGCCTTGTTGGTGTGGAGGGCCTCCTGATCAAACGAAACCTGATCCCCATGTCGCTGGTAGGTTTGATTGTTGGCATTATAGGAGTGATTCTGGTTTATACAATAGGATCGGGAATCATGTAAAGATTTCTTGATTTTTGCTATGTTTGCGCTTGAGAAATCATGATCAGGAACCCATACCCATCTCATCCTCTTTTTCCCGGACTGACAGAATCACTTAAGGAGACAGCGTGCCAGGTTCAGTACCTTGACGGGCTTTCCGGCTCTTCCAGGTCTACCCTGATCCATGCCTGCCTGAATGAATTGAAGGGACCACACCTGATCCTGTTTCACGATAAGGAGGAAGCTGCCTATTTCTATACCGATCTGGTCACTCTTGAGGGAACACCGGACAGGACCCTGTTCTTTCCCTCCTCCTATAAAAGATCGGTTCAGTACCAACAGACCGATGAAGCCAATATCATTACCCGGACCCAGACTCTCAGGCGCCTGACGGAGCGGAGGGTGGCAAGCTTTATCATCTCCTACGCAGAAGCCCTGGTGGAATCTGTGGTGACCCGGCGACAGCTGGGGGAGACCACCCTTGAAGTAAAACAGGGGGAGAAAATCGACATGGCTTTCCTGGAGGAAGTGTTAGAGACCTATGGATTTCAACTGGTTGAGTTTGTGTATGAACCCGGACAATACTCCATCAGGGGAGGCATCGCAGATGTATTTTCCTATGCTTCCAGTCACCCTTGTCGCATCGACTTCTTTGATGATGAAGTGGATTCTATCCGGATCTTTGATACAGATACCCAGCGATCCCTGGAGACGGTAAAAAAGGTGAACATCATTCCCAACATCCAATGGGAAAATGAGATGGGAGAGAAACGCATCTCATTTCTGGACTACATTCCTGCAGGGACAACCCTGTGGATGGATCATCCAGACCTGATAACCGACCACATTCAATCCCTGTACGACCGGACAGAATTGGAGACCGATGCAGAAATGAAGATCGACAAATCAAAATTCCTTAAGTCAGGCCAAGAGATCAAAGCGCAGATGGGGCAATTTGGACAGGTGATCTTCGGAATGGTCAACCAGGGAAAAGAGTATAGTTCCTGGAGTTTCCGGACCTCTCCACAACCCGCTTTTCAAAAGAATTTTGAGATGCTCACCTCTCATATGAAGGAGCGTACTGCCGAAGGATATACCAATTATATCCTCTCCGATAATGAGAAACAACTGGAGCGACTACGTGCCATTTTTGAAGAGATTGATCCGGAATTGCAGTACCAGGCCATCTCCAATACCATTCATGAGGGTTACCTGGATCACGACCTGAAATTATCATTCTATACCGACCATCAAATCTTTGAACGGTACCACAAATTCAGGTTCCATGATCGGTTCAGCAGGAGAGAATCTGTATCGGTCAAAGAATTGATCGGCCTCAACCCTGGTGATTATGTGGTGCATGTGGATCATGGTATCGGAGTTTTTGGGGGACTTGAAAAGATCGATGTGAACGGGAAAATCCAGGAGGCCATTAAACTGGTGTACAAAGACCAGGATGTGCTCTACGTCAACATCCACTCCCTGCATCGCATCTCCAAATACAAGGGAAAAGAGTCAGGACCGCCCAAAATCTATAAGCTTGGGACCGGTGCATGGCAGAAGCTGAAAAACAATACCAAAAAGAAGGTACAGGACATTGCCCGGGAGCTGATCCTGTTGTATGCCCGAAGAAAGGATCAGAAAGGATTTGCATTTTCGCAGGACACCTACCTGCAGCAAGAACTGGAATCTTCTTTTATATATGAAGATACGCCAGATCAATTAAAGGCTACCGCAGATGTGAAGAGTGGAATGGAAGCGAAATTTCCCATGGATCGGCTGGTATGCGGGGATGTGGGTTTCGGCAAGACCGAAGTTGCCATACGGGCAGCTTTTAAGGCTGTCACCGACAGCAAACAGGTGGCAATACTGGTCCCCACCACCATACTGGCTTTCCAGCACTACAACACCTTTAAGGAGAGGCTGAAAAGATTCCCCTGCAGTGTGGATTACCTGAGCAGATTTCGAAGTTATGCCGATCAGAAACGCATTGTTACGAAACTTATTGAAGGTGAGATCGACATTATTATCGGAACCCATAAGCTGGTAAGCAAAGATATCGCTTTCAAGGACCTGGGATTACTCATCATTGATGAGGAACAAAAGTTCGGGGTAAGTGTGAAGGAGAAACTGAAGCAGCTGAAACTGAATGTGGACACCCTTACCCTGACAGCCACTCCCATTCCCAGAACCCTTCAATTCTCGCTGATGGGATCCAGGGACCTCTCCATCATCAATACACCACCACCCAACCGTCACCCCATCATCACCGAACTGCATCCCTTCAATGAGGATATCATCAAAGAGGCCATTGAATATGAGGTGAGCCGTGGTGGACAAGTTTTCTTTATTCACAACCGGGTACAAAATATACTGGAAATCAAGGATATAGTAGATCGCTTGCTGCCCGATGTCCGGTCGGTGGCAGCCCACGGTCAGATGGAGGGAAAGAAGCTGGAGTCGGTCATACTTGATTTTATGCAGGGAGATTATGATGTACTGATTGCCACCACCATCGTCGAATCGGGACTGGACATCCCCAATGCCAACACAATAATTATCAACAACGGACAGCACTTTGGACTAAGTGACTTGCACCAGCTCAGGGGACGTGTGGGCCGGTCCAACAAAAAAGCCTTCTGCTACATTTTTGCACCTCCTGTTACCCTCCTCTCATCTGAAGCCAGAAGAAGACTGAAAGCTGTGGAGGAGTTTTCAGCGCTGGGGAGCGGATTAAACATTGCTTTACAGGATCTGGATATCCGTGGTGCCGGCAACCTCCTGGGCGCGGAACAGAGTGGTTTTATTGCAGATATAGGGTTTTATGCGTACAACAGGATCCTCAATGAGGCCATCCTTGAACTGAAAGAGACCGAATTTAGTGATCTATATGAAAAACCCGTTGAATCGACCTTGGATGAAGAGGTGCTTCTTCCTGATTGTCATATCGATACAGACCTTGAATTGCTGTTTCCTGATAGCTATGTTTCTAACATCAGTGAACGGGTGGAACTCTACAGGAAACTTGATGCCATTGGCAATGAAAAGGCGATGGAGGAGTTCCGCGAAATGCTCACCGACAGATTTGGTCCATTACCATCTCCATCGGAAGAATTATTGCAAGTTGTAGAGCTTAGATGGCTGGCCCAGCGTAGTGGTGTTGAAAAAATAGTGTTGAAGAAAAGCGTATTGATCACGTATTTTGTAAGTAATCCGGAATCTCTCTTCTACAGTTCTCAAAAGTTTAAGGAGGTGATCGGAAACATTCAGGCAAATCCGGGTATTTTCCGCATGAGGGAGGACCAGGATAAACTGAGCCTGCGAAGCGATCAGGTAGATTCTGTTCAGAAAGCATATCAAATAATGCAGAAACTAAGTAACGGATAGCACAGATGAACCTTGTTCTCGACCTTGGAAATAGTTTTGGAAAGATCGCTGTTTGCGAAGGCACCCAGGTGATTGAAGCTGCCACCTACGAAAAAGTCACCAGCAAGGAGATAGCCTATTTTCATGCCCGTTATGCAGGCCTGAAAGGAGCAATTATCTCTTCGGTGGTGAATTACTCCAGAGAGATCATCGACTACCTGAGCAACCTCTACAACACCTGTATCGAGCTGGATCACTCCACTCCAATTCCCCTGAAAAACAGGTACCGAACCCCGGATACCCTGGGTTACGACCGAATTGCTGCTGCAGTAGGGGCATATACTATTTGTCCGGGTAAAAACGTTCTGGTAATAGATGCCGGAACGGCCATCACCTATGATATTGTTACATCGAAAGGTGAATACCTTGGGGGAAATATATCCACGGGCCTGGAAATACGGTTTAAATCACTGAACAAGTACACCAACCGTCTGCCACACCTGGAACGTCCCAATGAGCAACCACCTCTATTGGGAACCAGTACCAGGGAGGCCATCCAATCGGGCATCGTGAACGGATTGCTGTTCGAGATGGACGGATTCATTGGCGCCTTTAGTCAGGACCACCCTACATTACAGGTGGTTTTAACGGGGGGAGATGCAAAATACTTTGTAGGAAAGTTAAAAAGTAGCATCTTTGTGGACCTGAATCTGAACCTGATCGGACTTAACAGAATACTGGAGCACAATGCATCTGAGAAAATATAGAAACCTGATTGTAACTTTTCCTGTCACCCTTATTATCACCCTTCTTGTCACGACACCACTGTTAAGCCAGTTCAATACCTATTCACCTTACACCCGGTTTGCACTGGGTGACCTGGCAAAACCGGGAATCGGACAGAACCAGGCCATGGGAGGCACCGGTCTTGCCATTCATGAAAACAACAGGATCAATTACCTGAATCCGGCTTCCTTCTCAGCCCTTGACAGCACTTCGGTCTACTTTGATTTTGGGGCCAATACTTTTCACAATGAGTATAAGACAGAACAACATACCAATACCTGGTGGAACATGAATCTGCACCATGTGGCGTTTGCCTCTTCCATGGGCAAATACTTCGGAGTTTCTGCAGGAATTATTCCCTACAGCAGCATCGGGTACAACATCAAACAGGAATATAACGATTATATAAACGGAGAGGCAATGGACACCTATTATAAAGGGGATGGGGGTATCATGAACTTTTATGTGGGTACTGCGGTGAAACTATTCGACCAGATCTCTGTGGGTGTTACCATGAACTATCTGATGGGGAGACTTACCCGGGAACGCCAGGTGGATTTTCCAACAAACTCAGCCTACTCATCCATCTCTACGCAAGAGGATTTCGATCTCAGGAAACCAATTTTCAGTTTTGGCTTACAATACAATAAGGTCATTAAAGATAAGTTTTTCTTTACCCTTGGGGGCATATACGATCTGAAAACCAATGTTAATGCCAATTTACAATACGAGGCTGTGAATGAAATCTACCCATTTGATACGATCTCAATCAATGATCAATTGATCCGCCCCGCATACATCCTTGGACAGGACACCACCCTCAGAAGTTTTACCATCCCCCAGAAAAAAGGTGTGGGCATCGCGCTGGGCATACCCAACAAATTGACCGTTACAGGTGACTATTACATGCAGGACTGGACAGGTTCTATGTCAGGGGAAAACTATACCACCACCAATGCCACATCCATGCATTTTGGCGCTGAGTATACCCCTGATGCTGAAGCCCTAAGAGGTTTTCACAAGCTTATGACATACCGTCTTGGAGGGTATTACTCCAACTACTATCTGCAGGTGAACGATACCCAATTGGAAGACTATGGCATAACTTTTGGACTGGGGTTACCGATAAGAACCATGAAATCGAGCATAAATGTGGCTTTCACACTGGGCACCAGGGGTACTACCGAGTACAATTTAGTGGAAGAAAATTATGGAATTATTACATTTAATGTAACTTTACACGATCTGTGGTTCCGGAAACGGAGATTTGATTAAACCATGTAAACCTTGACAGCATGAAAACTAAAATCCTCAAAACCATATTCTTGGCGATACTGTCCCTTTTGTTTATTCTGCCCGCCAGTTCACAAAAAGGAATTGAGGACGGATCCAAATACGGTAAAGGTCAGGATAGCATCAATTGCATCAAGAACCTCTCACTTTACAGAGAGTTTTTTAAGCACAGCAATTACAAGGATGCCATTGGCCCATGGCGGGGAGTGTTCGGCGAATGCCCTGCATCAAGCGAACGGATGTATGTTGAAGGAATTACCATGTACCGCAGTTTCATTGAGTCAGCTTCCGACCCTGTAAGGAAGGATGCCCTGATTGACACCATGTTGCTCATTTATGACAGGCGCGCCAAGTATTATGGGGGGGAAGGGAATGTCCTCGGAAGAAAAGGGATCGATTTGCTTCGCTACCGCAGACTTGATAGTGAAGGCAGTCCTGATGTAGATGCTATGGAAGAGGGTTATGGCTATCTGAAGCGGAGCATTGAAATCCAAAAAAGTAAGACCAGGGATGCAGTAATGGTCACGTTTATTTCAGCAAGTATCTCCCTGAACAACTTTGAAAGAATAGAGGACAATCAGGTAATTGATGATTACTTTATGGTAACTGCCATCATTGATAAGCTACTGACTAAAAGCTCCCGCTGGCCACGTGCCAAAGGCCTCATCGATGACAACATGCTGAAAAGCGGGTTGCTTACATGTGAGGCACTGAATGGCTATTTTGAACCTCAATACCAGGCAAATCAGGATGACAAGGAGTTCCTTGAGAAAGTAATCACATTCTATACGGCCGCAGGATGTGACCGGTCTGATCTTTATGTGACAGTCTCTGAAAAAATGTACGAAATTGAACCGGGCCCTAAGTCAGCACACAACCTGGCCATCCTGTTTATAGCCAAAAATGATTTCCATAAAGCCGCTCAATATTTAAAGGAAGCTGTGGTGGGTATCGACATAGACAATGCCACAAGAGCAGACTGGTTCTATGAACTGGCCGTTGTGAGCAGTGCGAACAAAGATTACTGCGATGCAATTATCTACGCAAAAGAGGCCGTTGCCAATAAAAGTAATCATGGCAAAGCTTATATTATCATGGGGGATGCAATTATTGCTTCCCGTGACAGACTGGGGGACGATTTTGAAAAGAGCACTGCCTTCTGGGTTGCTGCTGACAAATACACCAAGGCCAAAAGTGTAGATCCCAGTGTAACTGCTGATGCCAATAAAAAGCTGAATAATTATGCCGGTCATTATCCCAACCACGAAGAGGTCTTCTTCAGGGACTTAAAAGATGGCGATTCCTACCAGGTAAAGGGGTGTATAAACGAGTATACCACCGTAAGGTCAAGGAAATAAGCACAACTATCTCATATAAGAAAGGCTGTCTCATCGACGGCTTTTTTTATTATTCTGCAGGATATTCCAAACCTCGCTGAATTTAGCAATGCTGAGCTCGCAAGCTCGGTTCTTTGTTTCACAAAAAAATATAGGCTTCGGTTTAGGAAATCCTACAGAAAAAAAAAGCCTGCCCCCTGGAGCAGATGTTTTATGAACAACCTTAGTTTGTGCAATGCACAAAGTTCAGCTGCGTTATAACAATGGCGGAAGGAAGCAGCTTTTTTTTATCTTTGTGAAGATGAGTGTTTCAATCATATACCGGGCGGTCGCCCTGCTAGTTCTGACTATGCTGTTCGGGGGGTGTGAGAATGACATTGAAAGGATTAATTTACTCACAGATGAGACTAAAACACCAAGAATAAAAGGCTCCAACATTGAGGTCATATACAGCGACTCGGCCAAGGTCCAGGTCCAGATTCTATCACCCTCATATCAGCAGTTTTTAGATGTGGAGCGCCCCTATATGGAGTTTCCTGATGGTCTGGAAGTCTACTTTTACGACGATTCTATGAAGGTTGAATCGGAGATCAGGTCCGATTACGCTATCTATTATTCTGAAGAACGGTTGTGGCATGCCATAGGCAATGTGGTGGCACGGCGTCTCGACAATGGGGATGCACTTCACACCGATGAATTGTTCTGGGATGAAGGAAAAAAGTTTATCTATTCAGACTCCTACACCAGGATCCAGAACGAAGATGGTACTTTCTACGGAAAAAGAGGATTCGAATCACACCAGAACCTTACAAACTGGCAATTAAAAGGTACCAGTGGAACAGTAAATGTATCAGATGAAGAATAGCGCATCAGGATTATTTGAAGTGGTTTGGTTTGTACTGGGCGGACTCATGCTTTTCATGGCAGTTGATGTTACACAGAGCTCCGGATTTAGTGACAGCTGGTACTATTATCTCTTCTCCATACTGGCCTTTCTTATCTATTTTTTCAGGAGAAGAATGCGAATTTCACGCCGTTAAAACATGAACTATCTCATTCTGATCTTCCTTATTCTGGTTTCCATCCTCTTTTCAGCATTCTTTTCGGGGATGGAAATCGCATTTATATCGGCTAACAAACTTAGAATTGAAATTGACAAAAAGCAGAAGAAATTATTTGCCGGAATCGTCAGCTTTTTTACCAAGCAGCCATCCAGGTTTATTGCCACCATGCTGGTGGGGAACAACATTGCACTGGTTATTTACGGGATTTCCTTCGCCATGCTGCTGGAAGAACCCATCACAACCTTAATAGGAGATAAATCCGATATTGCCTTATTAATGGTCCAGACTCTGATCTCAACATTGATAATACTACTCACAGCTGAATTCCTGCCCAAAACCCTTTTCAGGATAAACCCTAACAACTCCTTGCGTCTTCTCAGCATACCCATCATGGTATTCTACGTGATCCTCTATCCGATTATGCTGCTTACCATCGGTATCTCCAATTTCACCATGAGATATCTGCTACGGGTTCGGCCCGATACAGAAACCACCAAGCCTGTTTTCAGCAAGGTAGACCTGGATCATTTTCTGACCACAGTACAACCCGAACAAAAAACCGGCAATGAAGAGATCGAAGACCTGAAGATCTTTAAAAATGCATTGGAATTCTCCAGTCTAAAGGTGAGGGATTGCATGATCCCTCGTACCGATGTGGTTGCCCTTATGATCGAGGCTTCGCTGGATGAACTGACACAACGGTTCATCGAAACCGGACTCAGCAGGATCCTTATCTACAATGATACCATCGATAATGTGATAGGATATGTCAACTCAAAAGACCTGTACCGAAAGCCCGATCAGATTAAATCATATCTGAAACCCATCCAGATTGTACCCGAAACACTCCCTGTGAATCAACTACTTACTGGATTTATAAAGGATGGTAAGAGCATTGCACTGGTTGTGGACGAATTTGGCGGAACTTCGGGTATCATCACCACTGAGGACATTATAGAGGAGATCTTTGGTGAAATTGAGGATGAACATGATACCCGTGATCTGGTGGAAAAAATGCTGGACGAATACCGTTACCTGTTATCAGGGCGACATGAGATCGATTATCTCAATGAAAAGTATTTCCTGGCTATTCCCGAATCGGAAGAGTATGATACCCTTGCGGGTTATATTATCTATCATTACGAGAGTATCCCCGAAAAAGAGACCACAGTAGCCCTTGATAACTTCCTGATTACCATAACAGATGTGAGCTCAAACCGCATCGAAGAGGTAGAGCTGAAGGTGATCCATTCCTAATAGGCTAAATTTCATCCATACTATTATTATTATACCTCTAATTATTACTATATTCGTACGCTCAAATTTTTAGGAATAAACATCGTTTAAATAGTTTTATATAAATGGCAACATTACAGAACATTAGAAACAAAGCGGGATTGCTTATAGCCATCGTGATTGCACTGGCACTTGCTGCATTCATTTTTGGTGATATGATGGGATCGGGTTCTCCCTCAGGAAAGAGAACCGTTGCGGAAATCAATGGAAAAGGAGTTGGTATACAAGATTATCTGGATAGGGAAAAGAGCCTTCGGGAGTTTTACCAGCTAAACGCGGGTGGACAGTCACTCGATGCCGAACTGGAGCAACAGATCCAGCAGGAGACCTGGAGAAGACTGGTTAGGGAAACCATCATGGCACGTTCATACGAAAAGCTGGGAATATATGTGAGTACAGACGAATTGAAAACCATGGTAACAGGTGACCAGTCCACTGGATTAGGTGGAAATCCGGCTTTGAGTGAACCTCATCCCATTGTTCGTCAAATGTTTTCCAATCCGGAAACCGGTTTGCTGAACCGGGCAGTAATGACCAACTATTTCAGCGCCCTGGATAATCCTCAATTTGCACAGGAGAAAAGACGGTGGTTGTTTATTGAGAAGGAAATTGTGGATGAAAAGATGAACCAGAAGTATTTCAACCTGGTAAGAAAAGGATTTCAGCCCTCGTCACTGGATCTGAAAGATTATGTTACTGAAACTGGAAAAAGTACAGATTTTGCGTTTATCTCGAAATCCTTTTCTGAGGTGGCCGATGAGGAGATCACCTTTACGGAATCGGATCTGAAACAGTATTATAAAATTCACAAAGAGAGATATAAGCAGGATGCTTCCAGAACCTTCCAGTATGTGGTTTTTGCAGTGGAACCCAGCGAAAAGGATGTGGAAAGCGCCAATTACTGGACAGATCAAACCAAGACTGAGTTGTCACGTACTTCTGGTGAAGATGTACCCCGTTATGTGAATGGTACCTCTGATGAGCCTTTCGATGTCAGGTATTACACCTTTGACGAACTTCCTGGAATCATCAGGGATTCTGTATTCAATTCCTCTTCAGAGGAGATCTTTGGCCCCTACCGGGAAGAAGATGCGTTCAAACTAGCCCGTTTGCACGATACTCAGATGCGCCCCGACTCTGTCAGGGTCAGACACATCCTGCTCTCACTTCAGGCCTATGAGGGCAATAAGCTGGTGATCAATGAGCTGGCTGACAGCCTTGTGGGAGTCATTAACAGTGGAGGCAACTTCAATCAGATTGCACTTGAATATTCAGCCGATGAGAGCAACAGAGCCATCGGTGGTGACCTGGGTTGGTTTATTGAGGGCAATATGGTGACTGAATTCAACAACGCATGTTTTGAGAATAAGAGCGGTGACCTGGTTACTGCAGAAACCCAATACGGAACCCACATCATCAGAATAGAAGATCAGAGTCGTCCTGTACAAAAAATTCAATTAGCAACCATTGTCCGGAACATTTATGCAGGCGACGAAACCAACCAGGATTATTATAACCGGGCAGTCAAATTCAGGGGCAAAGCCACCGATTTGGAAAAATTCACCGAGCAGGCACGCGAATTCGGGCTCGATCCCAGGTTTGCACCTAACATCACAAAGGATCAGCAGACCATACCTGGAATTGAAGAACCCAAACAGATGACTAAATGGGCCTACTCAGCCGATCTCAACAGTGTAAGTAATATTTTCAGTCAGAGCGATGATAAATATATCGTGGCAGTACTTACCGAATCCAAGGAGGAAGGATATGCTGAACTGGAGAAGATTCGTTCAGAGATCACGATGGCGGTAAAGAAAGAGAAGAAAGCGGAAATACTGGCTGAAAGATTGAATGAGCAGCTCGCCGGAGTGACTGATCTGTCACAGTTCGGGATCGACAACAACGAAAATGTGGGTGAAGCAACACAGGTGAAATTTGCCAACACTTATGTTTCAGGCGTGGGACTTGAGCCTTACATCGTAGGTGCTGCCATGTACCTTCCGGTTGACCAGCTATCGGAGCCCCTGGTTGGAGAGAGTGGTGTGTTTGTGTTATCGGTGACCAACCGCACTGAACCTGCTGTGGATGAGACCATAGATCCTGCCGTGGAATCGAGGCTCAAGTACAGCCTTGAATCCCGGAGCAACTATGAGGCCTACAACGCCCTGCTGGATGCAGCCAAGGTTCAGGACAACCGCCTCGACCTCTTCTACAACTAGCGCTTGCAACTATAGGTTCGCAACGGCATCCTTTGCGGATAATATAGCGCTGCTGAACCTGATGCTGCGCACCAGCTTAGGCAGCTAACATATCATCCGCTTCAGATGGCAAGGCTGCTTCACTGACAAATGCTCACAGGAGCAAGGCTAAATAAAATAATGAAAGGGTGCCCAACCGGGTGCCCTTTTTTATGATTTGTGGAGTTTTCAGTTCTTGAAGGTATACTCAGCTAGTGAGCATACCTTCAAGAACCGTTTAATCCACATTGTCGTGCAGGTAGGAGTTATCGGGTCTTAGTTTGGGCCCCTCTTCTCCGTCGTCTTCATCGGTTAAGCGGTAGCGCGACACCTCCTGGTCCTCAGAGTGCTTTTGCTGGTCGATGGGTATCTTCTTCCGCACATAGGCTGGCACATTTTCCAATTCCTCGATCTCATCGTCACCGGATCCGGAGAGGTAACCCCGCTCTTTCAGTCTATCATGGGTCTCTTTTAAGTTTCTTACCCGGTCGGCCATCTTCTTCTCCTTATCTTCCGGAGTGGATTCCTTGGACTGCGACATAAGGATGTACTCCTCGGCACTCTCTCCCTCCTTCACATCAAACTCCAGTGCCTTCTGGTGAGGAACAACATTTGATTGTGGCTTCCTTCGCTGAGAATCCTGACCAGGATCCCGCAGAGGTACAAAATGTTTCTGTTTTTTACCCACGTATAGCTCAGGAATACTGTTCATTTTGAATCCTGTGGCAATGATGGTCACGCTGATCTGATCACCCAGCGATTCATCGTTGCCCATTCCCCAGATCAGGGTAGTGTCCCGTGTGGCTGCACTCACCACATAATCGGTGACCTCGGAGATCTCATCCATGGTGATCTCTGAGGATCCCGAAGTAATATTCAACAGAACACTTCTTGCTCCATTGATGTCGTTGTTGTTCAAGAGCGGGGAAGTAAGTGCATCAGCAATGGCCTGTTGGGCCCTGTTCTCACCAGAGGCAGTTGCCGAACCCATAATGGCCACACCACTATCGTGCATCACGGTTTGCACATCGGCGAAATCCACATTGATGTATCCGTGTACGGTGATAATTTCGGCGATCCCTTTGGCTGCAATGGCCAGAACATCATCGGCCTTTTCAAACGCATTGCTTACTTTCAGGTTACCGTATATCTCCCGCAGTTTTTCGTTGTTGATTACCAGCAGGGAATCCACATGGTCCTTCAGTTCGTTGATCCCCTCAATGGCCTGGTTGATGCGTTCAGGACCCTCAAATCGAAAGGGAATGGTGACTATGGCAACGGTCAGTATTCCCATTTCTCTTGCAGCACTGGCGATCACCGGCGCAGCACCGGTACCGGTGCCTCCACCCATACCGGCAGTAATGAAGACCATGCTGGTATTACTGGATAATACCTCCTTGATCCTATCGATGCTCTCCATGGCTGCCTCTTTGCCGATATCTGCTTTACTACCGGCACCCTTGCCTTCGGTAAGCGTATCACCAAGTTGCAATTTCACCTGGACAGGACTGCTATGCAACGCCTGTGCATCGGTATTGCATACCACAAAATTTACATCCTTGATCCCTTTCCGGTACATGTGGTTCACCGCATTGCTGCCACCTCCCCCTACTCCAATCACTTTGATGATGGAGGAGCACTCTGGCGGCAGATCGAAATTCATTAAATCTTCCATGGGTTCAGTTTTCTACATTTTCACATCAGTCTCGTCAAATATATCACTAAGGGTATTTTTCAGGCTTTCCAGGATCTTTCCTTTCTTGACCCCTTTCTTTACCTTTTTAGTCTCCTTAGTATAATCTGCAAACTCTTGATTTTCTGCCTCTTTTTGTTCTGAGATGACCATCTCTTCCTGTTTCTCCTCATAATAGTCAAGACCCTTTAACAGCAAGCCCACCGAAGTGGAGAACATGGGTTGGTTTATCTCGTCGGACGAATCTGCCGCCATCTTTTCTCCCGGGAACCCGATGCGCACATCCATCCCTGTTTTGAATTTCACCAGCTGATTCAGGTGTTTCAGCATGGATCCACCGCCAGTGAGTACGATTCCTGCACTAAGCTTTTCCATGTAACCCGAATTTTCAATCTCGTAACTGACCGCATCGATGATCTCCTCCATACGGGACTGAATAATATAAGCCAGGCTCCTGAAACTGATCTCTTTGGGATCCCTTCCTGAAATACCGGGAATGGTTACCACTTTGTCCTCCTGGGCCAGGTCGCCCAACGCTGATCCAAACTGGATCTTTAACGACTCGGCCTGCCGCTGAAGGATGGCACAACCCTCCTTAATGTCCCTTGTGATCACATTGCCACCAAAAGGAATGACTGCTGTATGTCTGATCACATCATCATAATAGACCGCCACGTCTGTGGTACCACCTCCGATGTCTACCAGGGCTACTCCAGCTTCCATCTCATCGTCAGTGAGAACTGATGCACTGGAGGCCAGAGGCTCAAGTACCAGTTGCTTCACATCCAGACCCACCCGGTTAATACACTTCTCAATATTTCTGGCCGAGGAGATCTGTCCGATTACAATATGAAAGTTGGCTTCCAGACGCTTCCCGAACATCCCCACCGGATTCTTTACACCGGTTTCATTATCCACAATGTAACTCTGAGGTAGCACATGAATGATCTCTTCCCCCACATCTACCGGGATCTTATACATATCATCGATGAGGTGCTGCAGGTCAGCCCGCGTAATCTCATCATCATAGGCGTCTCTGTTAATATATCCTCTGTTCCGAACAGATTTGATATGTTGTCCCGCAATCCCCACAAACACTTCATTGAATTTAATCTCCGATTGCTCAATCGCTTCGGAAGAAGTGGTCTGGATCGCATTGACGGTCTCTTCAATATTGAGAACGACCCCACGCTTCACACCCTTGGATGGTGTTTGGCTGATCCCCAGGACTTCCAGTTTGTCCTGTTCGTTCAACCGGCCCACCAGGCTTACGATTTTGGTCGTACCAATATCAACCGCAGCTACGATTTTTCCGTTTGTTGCCATAGTCTTATCGTTTAGTACAAATTACTTGGTTTGTATATTTTAAATTAATAGTTCCATACGTGTTCCAGCCATGTTTGGAGAGTCCCTGTTTATAGAGCAACTCCAGATTCCTCAACTTTTTTTCCCACTGATCCATGCTTCCCAGAAGTATATGATGTGCTCCCACCCTGGGGATTAGTTCGTATTCTCCTTTGCCGTTCACATAGATCTGTACAATCTGCTCCTTCCAGAAGGGGTGATCGGACAGGAAACTACTGAACCGGTGAATCTCCGTCAGCCGGGCACCCAGTTTACCATCCACTTCAGGAGATGGAATATTGCCCGAGGCCAGAAGGATCAAAGGGGTGAACTGCTCTGAAAGAGGAAGCATCACTCCATCCCTGTCCAGGTAAAAGCCCTCTCTCCCATTGGGCATGATCCTGATCAATGGGACCCTCTGCTCAACCCGCACCTCAAGCCTGCCAGAAATATCTTTACTCACCTCCGCATTCCCGATATAAGGATCTTTCTCAATCGTTCTCTCCAAACTTCGGATATTGATTTCCGTTAGGGGGTATCCCTGGAGGTGGATATCGGTCTCTTCCAGCAGAGTTCTGATATCAGTCCGGGTTACAAACCGGTTATGGACCGTGTCGGACATGATCACTTCAATGCGGTTGCAAAGTACCTTATCAGCCTCCCCGGAGACAAATCCCATGATGACTACAAACCATGCAGCAATCAGAATCCAGACCAATATTTTTAATATCCTGCTTATCATCTCTTTTTCATCCACTCCCTGAGGGGTGCTACAAACTGGTTTATATCTCCGGCACCCATGGTCACCAGCAATGTGGGGTCCTGTTCCCTGACAACCCTCAACAGCTGTTCTCTGGATACCAATACTTTTTCTTTCAGATTTACCCTGTCAAAGATCATAGAGGCGCTTACCCCGGGAATGGGTTCTTCCCTTGCGGGGTAAATCTCCATAAGGATCAGGTGATCCAACATCTCCAGACTCCTGGCAAATTCATCCACAAAGTCACGGGTCCGTGTGTAGAGATGAGGCTGGAAAATTCCTGTGAGTTTCTTATCCGGGAACAGTATCCTAACCGAAGAGAGGAATGCCTTGATCTCTTCAGGATGATGGGCATAATCATCGATATAGATCCGCTTTTCGTGATGTATCTGAACGTCGAAACGCCGCTCGACACCTTCAAAAGAAGAGAGTGCCCTGGCTATGGTTTCCGGAGCAATACCCAGCTGATGAGCAACGGCGATTCCTGCCAGTGCATTCTCCACATTTATCATGCCCGGTATCCCAAGCTGAATATCCGGGATGATCATATTGGGAGTTACCACTGTGAATCTGTAACCCAGACCATGAAGTGTTAGTTTACGGGTATGATAATCAGCCTGTTTATTATCAATGGAATAGCTATATTGCTCAACATGGTTGGGAACCTGTGGTTCCAGACCATATTTGTGGATCAGTTTCCCCTTTTCACGGATCTGGGCGATGTATGATTCAAAACCCTTTCTGATATTCTCCTCCGAGTGGTAGATGTCAAGGTGATCAGCATCCATGGATGAAACCACAGCAATCTCAGGAAACAGTGTCAGAAAAGAGCGATCGTATTCATCTGCTTCGGCGATGATGATGTTCGAGGTTGCATCCAGGTATAGGTTGCTCATTCTGTTTTTACCGATCCCTCCAAGGAACGCATTGCACCCAAGTTTGGAACTGTGAAGAATATGTGCAAGCATGGTAGAAATGGAGGTCTTTCCGTGGGTACCTGCCACTCCTATACCCCTTCCGGTATTAAACACCTCACCCAGAGCCACCGAGCGTTTGATCACCCGGAACCCTCTTTTGCGGAAATAGTCCAATTGCTGGTGCTGCTCGGGGAGTGCCGGGGTGTAAATCACCAGCGTACGTTCAGGATTCCGGAAAGCAGCGGGGATCAATACCGGCTGGTCCTCAAAATGAATATCGATTCCCTCCCTGCTCAACTTATCGGTGAGCGCAGTGGAGACACGGTCATAACCTGCTACCTCTTTCCCCTGACTAAGGAAATAGCGGGCCAGGGCACTCATTCCAATGCCCCCAACACCAATAAAATAGACGCTATTCAGGTTAGTCCAAATCATTTCTGATCCATAATTTTTAAAATCTCAGTAGCGATCCTTTGAGACGCATCTGCAATACCGAGTTGTTTGATATTCGATGATAATTCTTTCTGCTGTTCCCCACTCCCCAATAGTTTTAGCATTTTTTCCACCAGCTCCTCCCTGGCCAGTTGGTCAGTTACCATCATTGCTGCCTTCCTGGATACCAATGCTTCGGCATTTCGGGTCTGGTGGTCCTCTGCCACATTGGGGGAGGGAACCAGAATAACGGGTTTGCCAATAAGAGATAATTCAGAGATGGTGATGGCCCCTGCCCTGGAGATGATTACATCGGCCACACCATAAGCACACTCCATCTTCGAAATAAATGGCACAACACGGATGTTCTTCAGTGCACTCTTCCTTACCGCTTCTTCAGCCTCCTTATAATACTGTTTCCCACATTGCCACAGCACCTGCAAATCATCGCCGCCCAACTTACCTAATCCCTCCAGAATGCTATGATTCAGCGTCCGGGCTCCACCACTTCCGCCTACTACCAGACAAACCTTTTTACCCTCCTCAAGCCCAAATTCTTCCAGGCACTTCACATGGTCACCGGACAGTTCCAAAAGGTTTTGACGAACCGGATTCCCGGTTAGTACGATCCTTTCTGCCGGGAAATAACGGTCCATTTGTTCATAGGCAACACAGATGGTGCGGGCTGAACGGGCAAGTAAACGGTTGGTCACTCCGGCATATGAGTTTTGCTCCTGAATCAGGATGGGCACCCGCTTTCTGGCGGCTGCTTTGAGAATAGGACCACTGGCATAACCTCCAACTCCCACAGCCACATCCGGATCAAACCTGCGAATGATCCTGCGGGAGCGGATCATACTATCCAATAGTTTGTAAAAAAAGCTCACATTTTTCAATGTGATCCTTCGCTGAAATCCTGTCACTGGCAGACCTTCTATGGCATAACCGGCCTCGGGAACCTTCTCCATCTCCAACCGGCCCAAAGCCCCCACAAAAAGGAACTCCATACCAGGATCCTTTTCTTTCAGGGCATCCGCTATGGCAATGGCCGGAAAGACATGTCCCCCGGTTCCACCTCCTCCAATGAGTATGCGATATGGTCTATCCCTATTCATTCACTTCAAATTCTACCTTCTGATCGTCGGAATGCTTATTAGTTCCCGATTTTTTCACCAGATCCTCAGCTTCTTTGGCAGCAACTGTAGCCTTACCCGCAACACTTTTATCGTTCTTTGTGTTCTTCTTCGCGTTTCGGCTCAGTTCCTCCGGTTGCCCACCTGCCTCTTTTGATTTTTGACTTGCCTCTTCACCTTCAACGTTGTTCTTCCGCTGGCGCGTCAGATCCTTCGATTGCGGCTCTCGCTTCAGTTCCTCCGGTTGTAACTGTTCACTTTCAACCCTGGTTCCCCAGCTCACCGAAAGGATCATGCCGGTGGCCATACTGGTGAAAAAGATAGAGGATCCACCCATGCTTACCAGGGGAAGAGTCTGGCCGGTGACCGGTACCAGTCCCACTGCCACTGCCATATTCACAAAGGCTTGAAGCACCAGCCCCATTGAGAGGCCAAAAGCCAGAAAAGCGCCGTAGGTGCTTCGGCTTCGACGGATAATCAATCCCGCCCTGAAAAAAAGCCAGAGATAGAGGGCCAGCACCAGTACCCCTCCAACCAGACTCCCATACTCTTCAATAATAATGGCATCGATAAAATCTGAATATGGATGGGGCAACAGATTTCGCTGGGTACTGTTTCCCGGCCCTTTCCCAAATAAGCCACCCTGTACAATGGCCACTTTGGCCTGGTTTGCCTGGTAGTTGTCACCTTCGCCATCCACATAGTTTTCGATGCGATGTTTCCAGGTGGACATACGTCCCTCCTTGTTGACCAACAGGGCCCCGCCAATAAAGACAGAAAGGGCAAAAATCCCTGTAAAAACCATTAAAGCCAGGTATTTAACAGGTATCCGACCAACAAACATAAGGGAAAACGCCGTCAGGAAAACAATAGCTGCGGTTGAAAAATTGGCCGGCAAAATCAATGCACAAGTCCCAATAATGGCCAATGAGATCTTAACGAATACACCCTTGAAATCTTTTATATTATTCTGATTCACCGACAGTATCTTGGCCAGGTACATAACCACTGCAATCTTGGCAAAGTCGGAGGGTTGTATGGTGAGTCCGGTTCCTGGGATCTGTAACCACCTGGTGGCCTCATTGATGTTGGTGCCGGCAATAAGTGTAAGGATCAACAATGGAATGGCCAGGTAAAGCGCAACTATCGAGATCCGACTGAAAACCCTGTAAGGGATCATGTGAACAAAGAAAATGATCAGCAGACCCAAAAGGATAAATTTCAACTGACGGAACAGGTAAAAGAAGGTATTGCCCTCACGGTGCTGGTAGGCCAGTGAACCGGTGGAACTATAAACAGACAACAATGAAATCACCAGGAGGATCAACACCACAATCCAGATTATCTTGTCACCTTTTATGTACCTTCTGACTTTCATTTACATTTGCTCCATTTGCGTTTTTTATTTTAGAGCCCCCTGACTGCAACCTTGAATTGTCTGCCCCTGTCCTCGAAACTTTCAAAAAGATCGAAACTGGCGCAAGCAGGGGAAAGCAGGACAGTTTCTCCGTCCCTTGCCAGGTAGTAGGCAGCCTTCACAGCCTCTTCCATATTTTTTGACTCCACAATGGATTCCACTTTACCACTAAAAGCCTTGATTACCCGGTCGTTGTCTTTACCAAGGCAAACAATGGCCTTCACCTTGTTCTCCACCAGGTTGTAGAGCTCACTGTAATCGTTGCCCTTATCCACTCCACCAACAATCCATATTGTCTTCCCATTCACACTCTCAAGGGCGTACCAGGTTGAGTTAACATTGGTGGCTTTTGAATCATTTATAAAGTTGATGCCATGTACCTTCAAGACGTTTTCGAGCCGGTGTTCCACTCCCTGGAAATCCATCAGGGCCTCCCTGATCACATCGTTCCGGATTTTCAATACATTACCGGCGATCCCGGCAGCCATACTGTTGTAGGTATTATGCCTGCCCTTCAATGAAAGCTCTTCCACCGACATGGAGAAATCCACATCATCAAACTCGATGTGCATCTCTTCATCATTCGCCACCCAGGCCACATCATTCTCTTTTTTATGGTAGGCAAAGGGCAGCTGCTCCGCCTTTAAAACAATTTTCTCCAGCTCCTTGATGGTGATCTCATCATCAGAACAGAAAACGAAATACTCATCCTCAGTCAGATTCTGCGAAACCCTGAATTTGGAATCCACATAGTTCTGAAAATTGTAATCGTACCGGTCAAGATGATCGGGGGTGATATTCAGGAGTATGGCTATATCTGCTTTGAACTCATACATCCCGTCGAGCTGGAAGCTGCTGAGTTCCAGCACATAGTAATCGTAGCCTTCGACGGCTACCTGGAATGCAAAACTTCGCCCCACATTTCCGGCGATACCCACATTCAATCCCGCCTTGCGCATCATATGATGGATCAGTGAGGTGGTGGTGGTCTTTCCATTGCTGCCTGTAATACAGATCTTCTTCGCATTGGTATACCTTCCGGCAAACTCAATTTCGGATATGATCCGGATTCCCTTCTTTCGAAGAAGCTTCATAATCGGGACACTTTCGGGAATTCCCGGACTCTTGATGACTTCCGAAGCATTGAGTATCAAACGTTCGGAATGTCCTCCCGATTCATAAATCACATGATACTCATCCAGCAGGTTACGGTAAAATGGTTTGATCTTGCCGGCATCTGAAACAAAAACATCATATCCTTTTTGCCGGGCTAAAATAGCAGCGCCCGTCCCACTTTCACCTGCACCAAGGATGACTATACGTTCTCTGTTTTCCATAGGGTTTCTCTAGTTAGATTTATCTGATCTTCAGGGTTACAATGGATATCACCGCCAGCATGATTCCCACAATCCAGAACCTGGTCACGATCTTGGGTTCGGGAAATCCTTTTTTCTGGTAGTGGTGGTGGATGGGGGACATGAGGAAGATCCTCCGTCCCGCACCGTATTTTCTTTTGGTTCTTTTGAAATAGCTCACTTGCAGGATCACCGACATGCTCTCCACAAGGTAGATACCACATAGGATGGGGATCAGCAATTCCTTGCGAATGATCACTGCAAACACTGCAATGATCCCGCCGAGGGCAAGACTCCCCGTATCCCCCATAAATATCTGGGCCGGATAGGAGTTGTACCACAGGAATCCGATGGTTGCACCGGTGAAAGCCCCTGCAAAAATAATCAGCTCACCAGCATATGGTATATGCATGATGTTCAGGTAATTAGAAAAGATGGCATTGCCCGATAACCAGGCCAGGATGCCCAGTGTAACACCAATAATCGCAGCCGAGCCGGTGGCCAGTCCGTCCAGTCCGTCAGTAAGATTGGCCCCATTGGATACAGCAGTTACAATGAATATTACTGCCAGAACAAAGATGATCCAAACCAGGCTATCGGCATACTTACCAGAGAACCAGACCAGCCACGAATAATCAAACTCATTGTTCTTTACAAAAGGAATGGTGGTGAGTGGTTGCTTATGTTCCTGTACTATATAGAGGTTCCCGGCATCGTCTACCTGCATCTCCTGTGACTTGTACTCCTGAAAATTATCCTCGGTAATGGTGATCCTCTCACGGATCATTACATCGTCACTTAAATAAAGGGTCAGGCCCACGATCAGGCCCAGCACAATCTGACCAATGATCTTAAATTTCCCGCGCAATCCATTCTTATTCTTCTTAAACACCTTGATATAATCATCCATGAATCCGATTAGTCCCAGCCAGACAGTGGCAATCAGCATCAGAAGGATGTAAATGTTGGTGAGATTGGCAAAAAGCAGCACGGGCACGATGATCGATGCAAGGATAATAAGCCCTCCCATGGTGGGGGTTCCCTGTTTTTGATCCTGTCCCTCCAGTCCCAGGTCACGAACCGATTCCCCGATCTGTTTGCGATGGAGAATACCTATAATCCGCTTGCCAAAAATCATGGAGATCACAAGGGAGGTGATCACAGCAAAGGCAGCCCTGAAAGAGAGGTACTGGAACATTCCGGCTCCCGGGATATCAAACTGGTCGAGGTATTCAAACAGGTGATATATCATGTTTTTTCCTTTAAATTCATTTTCAGTATCTCCATATCGTCAAAGGCTACTTTCTCACCACGGATCTCCTGGGTTTTCTCATGGCCTTTTCCTGCTACCAGAATGATGTCATGATCTCCTGCAATGATGCAAGCGGTACGGATGGCCTCCTCCCTGCTCTCGATGCGCATGGTATGTTCCTGCAGTCCGGGTGGGATCCCCGCCATCATCTCCTCCAGTATGGCCTCCGGATCTTCGTCCCTGGGATTATCCGATGTGAGGATCACCTTGTGACTGGTCTGAGCTGCTATTCGTGCCATGTTGGGGCGCTTGCCCCGGTCCCTGTTGCCTCCGGCCCCTAAAACAGTGATGATCTCACCCCCTGTTACATTGACTTCACGGATGGTGTCCAGAACATTTTGGAGCGCATCAGGAGTATGTGCATAATCCACGATCCCAATGGTGCCTTTTTCCGAGTGAAAAGTCTCAAACCGACCCGATACCGGGTTTACCTGACTGATACCCTTGATCACATCTTCCGGGTGCTGACCCAGGAGTACCGATACTCCATATACACAAAGCAGATTGCTCGCATTGAAACGACCCGGCAGTTTTATCCATACCTCCTCACCGTTGATCTCTATGGAAGAACCCTCCATGTGCATCTCGTTGATCTTTCCCCTAAATTCGCAAAGAGAGCGAAGACTATAGGTATGTGCCTCGGCCATACAGTTCTGAAGCATTACTTTTCCATTCTTATCATCCCCGTTCACAAGCGCAAATGCATCTCCCGAAAGTTGATCGAAGAACCGTTTTTTCACCGTGAGGTAATCCCTGAAATCCTTATGATAATCGAGATGATCACGGGTGAGATTGGTAAAGACTCCTCCATTAAACTCAAGTCCATCTATGCGCTCCTGGTCAATGGCGTGGGAGGAAACTTCCATGAAACAGTACTCACATCCGTAATCGACCATTTCTCGCAGGTATGCATTGATTTGCAGTGGATCGGGTGTGGTATGGGTGGCTGGACGGGTCTCTTCCCCGATGAGTACCTGGATGGTGGAGAGCAATCCCGATTTGAAACCAAGCCGGGTATGCATCTGGTAGAGCAGCGAAGCAATGGTGGTCTTGCCGTTGGTACCAGTAATCCCCACCAGGTGTAATTCCCGTGACGGGTACCCATGAAATGCAGATGACAACCGGGCCAGCGCCTTTCGGGAATCAGTTACCCGGATCCAAACTGCACCTGTTTCCGGGCTGGATGGATCATCTTCACAAACGATAGCACCAGCCCCGGCCGTAAGTGCCTGGTCTATAAACCTGTGTCCGTCCGAATGGGTTCCTCTGATAGCTACGAAGAGATCCCCGCTCCGAACTTCCCGGGAGTCAAAAGTGATGCCGGTAATGTCCAGGTTTTCATTACCTGTCATTCCGACTATCTCCAATTCCTGTATGATCTCTTTTAAATTCAATTATCCCTCCTTCATACTCATATTTAGTGTGACGACCGACCCTTTCAAAATCCTGCTCCCTGCCTGAACCGATTGCTTTCTTATGGTACCCCTGCCATCCACCACCACCTTCAATCCTTTACTCTCCAACAGGTAAAGAGCATCCTTCAATCCCATATCCACAACGTTGGGCACCACCTCTTCCGAAATGAGCCGGGAGGAGAGTACCACACCCTCAGGTGTGCTCCTTGTAGATACCCAAGTGGCTTCCCCTTCGGTCTGTTGAAGAGGAAGGTTCAGGTATTCAAAAGTGGATGCAAGGGCATCTCCGCTTCCGCTTTTGGAATAGGGTGCCTGAATGGTCTCATCTGCAAGTGTTACCTGGTTGTCGTGCATTTCATATTCACGTACATAAATCCGGTCCGTTATCTCCCGGAAAATTGGGCCAGCCACGAGGTTTCCATAATAGATGCGCTTTGACCTGGCATTCACTACAACAATGCAGGAATACTTAGGATTGTTGGCTGGAAAATACCCAACAAATGAAGCCATGTAAAGCGCTTTCGTATAACCCTCCTTGTTCAGCGCCAGCTGTGCTGTTCCGGTTTTACCAGCAATCTTGTAATGGCTGTTGGTCAGGTTCCTGGCAGTACCACTATCCACTACTCCTTCCAGCATGCTTCTGACCTGTCCCAGGGTTTCCCGGGAACAGATGTGGTTATTCAAAACTTCTGTATCAAAGCGTTTCACCATTTTTCCATGAGATCGCATCTCTTCCACGAATATGGGCTTCACCATTTTTCCGTTGTTGGCCACAGCATTGTAGAAGGCAAGAATTTGCAATGGGGTCATCCGAACTTCGTAGCCAATGGACATCCATGGCAGTGAGAGTCCCGACCAGAGCTCACTGTCGGTATACTTGATCTCGGGCTTTCCCTCACCTCTGATTTCAAGCCCCAATTTCCGGTTCAGTCCCATTTTATATAACCGGTCCACAAACTGCTCTGGCTGCTTTTTGTAGCTCTCATTGACAATCTGGGAGATCCCAACATTGGAAGAAGCTTCAAATGCACGCTGAACAGTGATCTCCCCCATACCTTCTGCCCCACTGTCCTCCATTTTCTGTCCATAGTAGTATGTTTTCCCATCACCAACATCTATTTTGTCATTCGGATGGACGTGACCGTCTTCCAGCAGGGCGATCATCGAAGCCAGCTTAAAGGTGGATCCAGGCTCGGTGCTTTCTCCGACGGCAAAATTGTAGTTTTCGCGATAGTTTCCATCTTCCTCCAAGGCCAGGTTAGCAATGGCCCTTACCTTTCCTGTCTCTACTTCCATCACCACCACCGTTCCATGATCGGCACCGTGCTTCAACAATTGGGAATGCAACGCATTCTCGGCCACATCCTGCAAATCCACATCGATGGTTGTAATAATGTCATATCCATCTTTGGGTTCGATCTCGTTGGCATCATTGATGGGCATCCAGATATCTCCCCGGATCTTTCTCATAAGCCTGTATCCTTCCACTCCCTTCAATTCCGTATCGAATGCCCCCTCCAGACCAACCACGCTCTTTAAGTCTTCGCTCATGGTATATCCCACAGTCCTGGCTGCCAGCATTCCATAGGGCTTTACCCTTCTGTTCTGCTGCACATAGATTACTCCGCCCTGGTATCTGCCCGCATCATAGATGGGGAATTGTTTCACCTGCTGCAACTGGGTGTAGCTTACATTTCGCTTTACCAGAAAATAGCGGTTTCCGTTCTCCTGGGCTCGTACCAGCTCACGTTTATAGGTGGACCAATGCCGGTCCTGGAACATGTTGGAGAGAGCCTTTGAAAGCTGATCAACACCCCTGTCAAAAATCTCGCGGGTGAAAGATTCTGACCGGAAGTCCATTCGAATCTCATAGAAAGGCACTGAAACAGCCATTAGACGTCCGTCGGAAGAATAGATGTTACCACGATTAGGCTCGATCACCTTATGGCGGATGGTACTATTCTCCTCCTGGGCCCAGATCTCCTTTTCAAAGATCTGAAGTTGGAGGGCCTTTCCGAGTATGAGCAATCCAATAAGTAAAATCCCCAGATAAACCAGGGATGTCCGTATCAATATGTCCCGTTTTAATGAC
>JAUVKN010000167.1 GCA_030596245.1 Bacteroidia bacterium
CCTTTGCCTTTGTCTGGTCCAAGACGACCAAAGTCGGCCACATAGTTAAACCAATGGTCATCAATAATTCCCAATACATCGGGTGGAGTTTCCAGTACCATGGGTTCATCATCCAATTTGAGCCAGGTTCCCATATAAACCGAAGTGGTATTAGGTGTTAGCCAGAGTGCTTTGGAATCCATTAAATCCTCAAAAAGTACTGCAGTGTAATTTGCGGGACCAAATTCAAGAAGTCCCCTTTTTAAACCCTCCATGGATGCGATTTGAATTCCTTTTATGTAGGCATCAACAGCATAATGAAAGTCGAGATAATCGTAAACTTTATCAACTGTTTCTTTTTTGGGCACACCATCAAAAAAGTTAAGTTCGCCTATGCGGGTATCCAATGTATTTGGTGTTGAGATACCTTCAGGAATGTCCATGGTCATTTTCATTTTCGCAGGAGCAGTTGTTACTCCGGCAGTTTTGGTTTCAGGACTACTACATGCAGCCATGGTAACAATTACAGCTGCTGCTAAAAGCTTATTTAGTTATTTTCTCCACATCTCCCAGCATCCATGTTTTGTAGAAATCTTTTGATTCTGGACCATACAAACGGAAGAGTAAAAAGAAATCTTCGTTGGTTGGTATCCAGTTGGATTCTAATCCTTCCGGCGGATCTGGTCCAAAATAGATGTCGTATGAACCATCTTCATTGTCCTGCATGGTATCCGTGTTTCTTGAGGACAATCCCAGCCTTTCAGCACCCACAACGAATCCTTTTGTTTTAGTGCTATAGACAATTACAGACCAGAAGTCTTTGGCCGGAGTATCTGCCGGCACATTTAATTTATAGTTATCCTTACCGTTAAACTGGTTGCCCTCACTGTCCCGTAACCCGTTCAGGTAGAAAGTGCCACCGCCTAAATATTTTTTCATCATTTTCGTAAGGAAATCCTAATTGCGGCTGGCCTTCACCAAAATTCCAGACTTGCCATTGCGTTTTTCCGAGTCAGAGCGGAGACATTGTTTTCCCTGGTGTATTAAAAAAGTATTGCATTGTCTCCCAGGCAATGGCTGCCCCTTCATTAATTGCTCTTTTTTGTTTTTCGGAAGGAGTAAAAGGGTTGCCTTTTTCTATCCCTAGATCTTTTAACAAAGGTATCATTGCTTTGTCCTGGGTCCGTATGGGATTACTTTGAATTACATGATCGATATCCTGGAAAAAGGTTTCATCGTATGTAGGTAAGCTATTGAATGAGTGAGGATTAACATGTATATAGTTGGTTGGAGGTGGATTATCTGCTTCAGACAAATAGTATGTTTGAATTGTTTGTGCATACTCGGCTGCATCCGCATCGGTTGCTCCATTATACAAACGAGGTCGGAAGGCAAATCCAATATCATGGGTGTCGTAATGCAATACAATATATCCTACTGGTATTTCACCTTCATATCCAGGAGGCACCAACAGGTATTTTCCACCTTTTCCTTTATCAGCTCCGGATGGGCCAATGTCTTCAATGGGCTGGAACCATGCATTTACTATAGAACCGAAATAGCTGACCTTATCTGTGGCTGCAGGAACTTCTAACACCACAGGGCCTTTGGCGATGTTAATATTTCCCCAGGCATAGGCAGTAACATCGTTTGCAGTTAAAAATCCATGATTGGATTCAAAGGGCTTTGTTAAATAAAGCACATCGTTATAATCGCCACCAAGGTCTCTCCGGGTCGCCTTCACAAAATCTACCAGGGCTACGGCTGGCATTGCCCAGATGGCAGCCTGGGTGGCACGTTGTACCATTAATTGGTATTCAATGGACGATTCGGTTTCAGTTTTCTGAATTGACTCCTGACTGGATTGTTGTTTATTACAACTAATCATTGTTGCAAAAACACAAATTGCCAGAATAGAAAATAGTATTTTCATAATTGTTGTTTTATCTCTTTCGATTAAATGAAAAATTGCTAACTGTTTAATTCAGAACAATTCATATTCTCAGTAATTAAAGTTAAGAGACCCTCCTGTCAATTTAAAATTGTAATTGAATTTCATATTCAAGTCTTTTTTTTCAGCATTGTTGCCTTTTTACTGTCTCACTTTTTCGTAGGATCTCCCGTCCTCTGCCATAAAAGACATCATAGCTTGTTAGGTTGTTCAGAGGCTGTTTGCTAATTGCACCTCATTCAATATGCAATCAAGTTAACATCCGGCTCGCTTCCCACCATTTATTATAATCATGAATCCTACTTTATTTCTTTGCCATATCCAGTGTAATGGCATATTCTTATCGTTATCTGCCTACTTGAGAATTTCCCGGTTTGATTTGGCCGAAACATATCAATGTTGTAAATTACTATCTTAGTCTAAATATCACTCATAACATGAAATCTTTGCTCTCTTCGTAGCCACCAATGATGTTAACCTGACCAACAACATACGCTGGTGAATTGATGATATATGAGTAAGAAGTAAAAGTGAGGACACAACGCAATGCGATTAATGATCTAACTAATAATTTTAATAGCCATGTCTTTGATCCGACCAATTCCATTTAGTTCATTTAAGAAAAGCAATACAAAACATACTATATTGCTATTGGGGCTAATCTTTTTTCTGACATTACAGGGTTTTGGGCAGGCATTAACAATCACATCACCCACCTCAGAAACAATCTGGAGCGGAGGTACTACACATGAGATAACCTGGAGTGGAGGCGCAAGCGAAAATGTAAAAATTAAGCTTTGGTGGGGCGATTTAATGGATGCAACAATTGTGGAAAGCACACCAAATGATGGTAGTTATACATGGACCGTTCTGGATGGGTATACTGAGAAAGTGGTGCTTTTTATATATGGCGACAACGAAAATGCTTATACGACATTCACTCGCGAAAATAGTGCAGGAGGAATCTATATTAATTCTCCAACAACTGGCGTTACCTGGCAACCGGGATCAACACATAACATAACCTGGATAGATAATATCGGTGAAAATGTCAAAATTGATCTTTATTATGCTTCAGATGGACCAATTCAACCTTCCTATGCAAGTACAATTACAAGTTCCACCCCCAGTGATGGCTATTATTCCTGGACTATCCCGATCGGGACATCACAAGAGAAATATCAGATTAAAATTGAAAGCGTATCAGCAAGTTCTACTCGTGTGTATAGCAGGCACTTTGACATCGGTGAAGAAACTTCATCCTGTATAGACAGCTATGAACCCAATGATGCAATCGATAATCCCAGTAAATTTGCCTTCTCTTCAGATATTGGCGGCATATATTACAAGAGTGAGAGCATTGCCGGTACCATTCATGAATCGGGAGACTGGGATCATTACAGGGTAAATGTAGAAGTTCCAGGCAATCTGGATATAACCCTGACCAATGTTCCTAATGCTTTTGACCTTCAGCTGTACGCCAACCCACCCGAGGGTTATGTGGCAGGGTCTTTTACAACTGGAAACGAATACATAGATGTTGATATCTCAACTCCTGGGTTTTATTATATCATTGTAGGTTCCCTTGATGGGGCATATGATTGTTCGCCCTATACCCTTGCCGTGGATTGGACGGCCGATCTGTTTCTGGATGTTACCCCCACTTCAAGGAGTGTCGGTTCGGCATCGGGTACCACCACGTTTGATATATCTTCAAACGCGAACTGGTCGGTCAGTGAAGATGCCTCCTGGTTATCTATTGAGAAGACAAATTCCGAACTACTTACAGCAATTTTTGATGAAAATAGCGAATTCGTTAACCGTTCGACCAGTATCACAGTATCGGCCGATGGAGTAAGTTCCAAGATTGTAACCGTTACTCAAGAAGGGTCTGCATGTAACCTGGTTGTTACACCGGATAACCAAAGTGTAGGCCCTGACGCTGGGACCACAAATTTTAACGTCACCTCAAATGTATCATGGAGTGTGAATAAAACTTCAGACTGGTTATCGACCAGCGTTGATGGAAGTACAATAACCATCAATTATGAAGCAAATGAATCAACTTACTCAAGAGTTGCAACTGTTTCAGTTGCCGGGGGTGAATGTTCTGAAATGGTTACCGTCACACAGGAAGGTGTTGCATGTAGTTTAGCTGTTACACCGGAAAACCAGAATGTGGGTTCTGCATCAGGCATTGCAAGCTTTACCGTTACTTCAAATGTATCATGGAGTGTAAATGAAACTGCAGACTGGCTATCGACCAGCGTTGATGGAAATATAATCAGCGTCAGTTTTGATACCAATGGCACATCCAGCTCAAGAAGTGCTTCAATTACAATCACCGCAGGGGAGTGTTCCAAGGTGGTTACCCTCGTACAGGAAGAAGGAGAACAACCTCAGTTTCTAATTGGTTCCAGTGCAATTTCACTTGGTGCAACAGCAGGTACGGCTGCATCATTCAGTATTACTTCAAATGTAGATTGGAGCATTGAGAAAAATGCCCTTTGGTTGGATGTGAATCCTATGACCGGTACAGGGTCGTACCAGGTGCAAGTGAAAGCAAACGAGTCTAACAACACAGGAGAAACACGTAGCGACACCTTGCAGGCATCAGGTAATGGTATAACCTATTTGATAGTGGTTACCCAGGATTTTGTTACAGGTGTTATAGATCTGTTGGAGTCAGGTATAAATCTCTATCCGAATCCCTCGGGGAGTGAGCTGTATGTGAAACTGGGGACACAGCTGAGCGATTTCACTGTTCGAATATTTGATTCCAGGGGTTCATTCTTGTTCATTAACAGCTATAAGAGTGCAACGGAATTCACCATTGACCTCGGTAAGTTTAAAAGCGGCATCTACCAGATTAAGATCATGCATAAGGATGGAAGCATTGTCAGGACATTTATAAAACGATAAATTACATGAGTTAAGACTTTGTCTGACATCTGGAGTGATTAGATGATTCTCATTAGAAAAAAAATCATGCAGTTCAGGTGGTTCAACATATTTCATCTGATGATATGGATGATCATCGGCGGTTCCATCTCAGCTTGTACGGAACGGGAGGAGCTTCCGAATGTTGTAATCATTCTCGTTGATGATATGGGCTATGGTGATCCGGGTTGCTATAATCCACAATCAAAGATACCCACACCAAATATTGATCTGCTTGCCAGCGGGGGGATGCGTTTCACCGATGCCCATGCTCCCGGGCCACTGTGTCATCCCTCCCGTTACGGCCTTATGACCGGACAGTATCCTTTTCGAACCGATATTTCTCTCTGGCGTAAAATACCACTTATTAAAAAAGACCAGATGACCATTGCCTCTTTACTCAAATCTCAAGGATATCACACTGCAATGGTTGGGAAATGGCATCTTGGATTTCATGAGAGCGGATATGAGAATCCCCTTCCCGGCGGACCTGTGGATTGTGGTTTTGACAGCTTTTTCGGGATGCGGGCATCCACAGATATTCCACCCTATTTCTATATTAAGGATGATCATGCCCTGGCCCCCCCTACCAATCACATAGAGGCTGAATCCTCAGAGGGATGGTCACCAATACAGGGCAGTTTCTGGAGGGCTGGAGGTATTGCACCCGGAATGGCCTTAAAAGATGTTCTGCCTCGTTTCACAAGCGAAGCGGTCAACGTAATCGAAGATCATGCCCGAGGAGATACGGATAATGACAAGCCACTAATGCTGTATCTTGCTTATCCGGCACCTCATACACCATGGTTGCCTTCACCGGAATTTGAGGGGAAGAGCGGTGCGGGAATGTATGGAGACTTCCTGATGATGGTAGATGCTCAAATCAGACTGGTTCTTGATGCACTTGACCGGACTGGCATGTCTGAGAATACATTACTGGTATTTACATCTGATAATGGTCCGGTATGGTATGATGGCGACGTGGAACGATTAGGTCATGATTCCTCCGGGGGATTGCGGGGTATGAAGGCCGATGCATGGGAAGCCGGACATCGAATGCCTTTTATAGTTCGTTGGCCGGATCAGGTGAAAGAGGGAGCGGTCACAGACCAGACCATTTGTTTTACCGATTTGCTTGCCACCATTGCTGATGTTACGGGTGCCGACCTTCCTGAGGGTGCAGGCCCTGACAGTTACAGTTTTTTACCGGTACTAAGGGGTAAACAACCTGAAAACCTGCCAATTAGAGGTCCAATTGTTATGAGCTCAGGCAGTTCCCAGGCCATGATGATCCGCTCGGGTGACTGGAAACTGATCAATCAACTGGGATCTGGAGGATTTTCGAAACCAAAGTATATCGAACCGGGACCGGACGATCCTGCCGGGCAACTTTATAACCTTGATGATGATCCTGCCGAGACAAACAATGTTTATTCAGAACATCCTGAGATAGTGGCCAGGCTGATGGCAGAGATGAAACAAATTTTGGACCAGGGAAAATAAGTAAACAGCAAATCAAATCTTCATATGAGAAACAGATTATTTTTTGCAGGATTGGTACTGTTGTTACTTTGTGGCAGGACTGCAGCTCAGAGCATGCAGGCAACTGAAAAGAAGAAAATCGTATATGTAAATTCTTATCACCAGGGACATCCTCCTACCGACGAGGTTACAGCAGGATTATTGGAAAACCTTCCATCTGACAGTTTTGAGATTATCACTTATTTTATGGATACAAAGCGAAATCCTTCTCAGGAGTTTATTGAAAACCGGGCTGCTGAATTACTTGATTCCATCCAACAGTCGAAACCGGATCTCCTTGTTGTATCGGATGATAATGCGGTGAAATACCTTGTTGAACCGAACTTTCAGGGTAACCCTTTGCCAATAGTATTTTGCGGGGTTAACTGGACTGCAGAGCAATATGACCTGACCAACTGTAATGTTACAGGGATTCTTGAATTGCTTCCGGTAGCTGAATTAGTGCTTACAATGAAATCCTATTACCCTGACCTTCAGAAGCTGCTGGTGCTTAATGAGAATACAACTACTTCGCGGAAAACAAAACCATTATTGGATACCCTGTTTAACCGTGTCGGGATATCGGTCACACAGGAGCTGGTTGATGAATTTGAAAGTTGGAAGTCTGTTTTCATAGATGCGAACAGAACCTATGATATCATCTATTTACAGACCTATGGTGCAATTAAAAACTGGGAGCATGAAGAGGCTTTAAGAATTATTGATCAGCACATAAAAATACCACTGGTCACATGTGAAGACTTTATGATGCCCTATTCAGTTTTCGGTTTGACGCAAGTTTCGAAGGAGCAGGGTATGTGGGCAGCAGAAGCTGCAAAAAAAATAGTGCAGGGAACCAGTCCGGCCGATATTCCTGTTTCGAAGAATAAATTGTCGACCATCTGGATAAATGCCGGTCTTGCAGAGAAAATACAATTCCAGCCCGATTCAGTTCTGATAAGCAAAGCGAATATTGTGCGGTATTGATGACACCGGAAATTATTATATTTTAAATTAGAAAATATGAGAAATGAACAACATATTCGCAACAGTGTATTGCTGTTTTCTTTGCTGATCTTCTTCCCGGTTCTGCTTTCAGCCCAGGCTAAAAATGTTCCGAATATAGTCATCATCCTGACCGATGATCAGGGGTATGCAGATATCAGCTACAACCCCCTTCATCCACCTGAAGTATACACTCCCCATATGGATGAACTTGCCCGGGAGGGTGTTTTCTTTACACAGGGCTATATCACTGGGAATGTTTGTTCCCCTACCAGGGCAGGATTAATGACAGGAAGATACCAGCACAGGGCTGGTATTTATACCGCAGGAGAGGGAGGGTCCGGATTACCATTGGAAGAGAAGATCTTTCCCCAGTTCCTGAAGGAGGCGGGATATGTTTCGGGAGTAATGGGAAAATGGCACCTGGGACTTACACCCGAGTATAATCCCGCTGCCAGGGGCTTCGATGAGTTTTATGGATTCCTTGGCCGGGGGGCTCATGATTATTACAGACTCAGTAATCCAGAAAGCCCCATGTACAGGAATCTTTTGGAAATCAGTGATTCCGGTTATCTTACAAACAGGCTCACTGAAGAAGCGGTTAATTTCATACAGCGAAATAGATCCAATCAGTTTTTCCTCTACCTGGCCTACAATGCTGTTCATGCACCCAAGCAGGCCCCTCCCGAAGATATTAAACGTTTCGATACAGGAGACCCGGACAGGGATATACTGATGGCCATGTTAAAGCATCTTGATGAAGGCATTGGACAGGTTGTGAAAACGCTTAAAGAGGAAGGTGTCTGGGAAAATACATTGCTTTTCTTTTTAACTGATAATGGCGGATCACATGCGATGCATGCTGTCAATACTCCCCTGCGGGCATTCAAGCAGTGGAATTACGAGGGAGGAATACGCACACCTTTTGTTGTTTCATGGCCAGCCAGATTTTCCGGTGGACGGGAGATATATACTCCGGTCATCTCGCTGGATATCCTTCCCACCGCTCTCGATGCTGCAGGTATTCCTTTGCCGGCTGAGAAACCTTTGGACGGTATAAGCATTCTCCCGCTCCTGGAATCGAAAACGGATCTCCATCACAAACACCTGTTCTGGAGTGAAGGTGGAAGAACGGGAGAGTGGGCTGTAAGGTCGGGTGACTGGAAACTGGTGGTTCATAAAGATAAAATAGAGCTCTTTGACATTATGAATGATGTTTCAGAATCAAAAGATTTATCGGGTGAACACCCAGATAAGGTAAAAAAGCTAACCGACCTTTATAATGTTTGGCTGGATGAAATGGCCGAACCAATAAAAGAGCCAGGCAAGCGGTATGAAAACTAAGCTGTTTAACACGCTTCTTTTTGGAGTACACAACGAATCGAATTGTATAACTATAAGTAGCATTAAATGCATTATATGAGCAATCCTATAAAACTCTTGTGGCTATTTCGTATCACTCTGTTTTATGGCGTACAACTTTCTCATGGTTGATATATAAAGTACACCATTTGCTGCGACAGGAGTGGAGTGAATGGGGCTAT
>JAUVKN010000304.1 GCA_030596245.1 Bacteroidia bacterium
CTGAACGATTCAGGTTTCCCTGCCTGAAGAGATCCCAGTATACATTGGTTTCATACTGAGGGATTAGAAACAGCTCACCAGCCAGGGTGCCGAATCTTTCCATCATCAAACCAGTGGATGGATGATCAATTACTGTACTGGCAGCATTAATGGCATCCTGCCATCTCTCCAGGGAGATATATACTTCAGCCAGCAGGTGATAAGCAGCCAGGTTGTTGACTCTTTCACTGGCTACATCATCAATATCCTCTAAATTTGCAGCAGCAAATCCCAAATCTCTTGCAGCCTGATCATATGTTTCCATGCGGGAAGCCCTGATGAAATCTCTCTTGGGTTCCTTGACTTCTTCTATAATAAGCGGAACACCCCCATACAGGTTCGCCAGCATCTTATACATATAGCCACGAAAGAATCTGGCCTCAGCTACCACACTTGATATTTCTTCCGCTGTCAACTCATTATCACCCGAGGCAGCCCTCTCAACGATTGCGTTGGCACCGTAAATGATTCTGTATGCAGGTTCCCACAATGCAACATAGACTATGCTATTAGTAGGCAATAGTGTTTCAGACATGGGTTTAAATTGCCCAATATTTTTATGATTATATGCCAGGTCAGTGGATTGAGTTCCCACACAAGGAAAATTATTCTGACCTGCACTCTGATTAAAATCATCCCTTACCCTGCTGTAAAGGTCCAGGAGAGCAGCATCATAATCCGAAGCAGTCACAAAAGAGTTGGTCGGTGAGTAAAAATCAACAGGTACAGTCTTCAGGAACTCATCTTCATCACATGAAGAAAGAACCATTGCTATCGCCAGAAAGCCTCCTGTCATATAGAGAAACTTCCGGCTGAACTTATGTATATTATTGTATTTCATAACGATATCTTTTTAAACTTTATTTAAAGTGTAATATTTATACCGAAGGAAAAACTTCTCATCACCGGCCTTGTGTTATCGTCAATCCTGGCACCTGTTTCAGGATCCCATCCGTTCCACTTTGTGAGAGTGACCAGGTTTTTGCCGCTGAAGAATAGCTTCAGGCTCTTAATGCCAATTCTATCCAGTAATGGTGCATCAAAATCATAAGAAAGTCTTACGTTCTGAAGACGGACAAAACTTCTCGGGGCCCACCTGTCCCCTGCAATGCCATCTGAACCTGCGATACCCGGTCTCTGATACCTAGCATCCGTATTTTCAGGTGTCCAGTAATCCAGATTCTCCGGGAAAGTCCGGTTAAAGTGGGTTTCAGTATTGAATATACTAAGTCCATACAGGTTGTCTCTTCCCAGATACCAGTCTTTACCTCCCTGAATAGAGTTAATGAAGAAACTGAAAGTCCAGTTTTTGTAATCCAGTCTGCTGTTGATGCTAAAACGATAAGCCGGACTTCTGTCACCAATGATTGATTTGTCATCAGCCGGATCAATAACACCGTCCCCACTAAGATCTACTACCTTATAAGATCCAAATTCATATCCGGCCGGTATTTCATCGTCAAGCTGCCAGAGACCGTCTATGGTAAAATCATAAATGGCACTCAGAGATTCCCCGATAAATAGTCCTTCTGAAATCAGATCGTCCTCCATTCCGTCATCATCATTATCGAAACAAAGAAGTGTGACGATCTCATTTCTGTTTCTTGAATAGGTGAAATTGGTTTCCCATCTCAGATCTCCCATCTGCAGATTCACCGTGGAGAGTTCAATTTCAAGTCCCTCATTATGTATCTCTCCCAGGTTATCAGGGAATGTCTCAAACCCTGTCATTCCCGGAATATCCACATTGTAGAGCAGATCTGTGGTGTTCTTGTTATAATAATCAACTGAGCCGCTGATACGTCCTTCAAATAATATAAAATCGATACCTACATCGATACCTGTGGAGGTCTCCCATTTCAGGTCCGGGCTTGCCATGGCCGTAATGTACTGAGCATAAAGCGGGGATCCGGAAGCTGATATATAGCGCATATCCCCGGTCACTTTTGCCAGGGTCTGATACCGGCCAATGGTACGGTTTCCGGTGCTTCCATAAGATGCCCTCAGTTTAATTCTGTAGAGCCAATCGGGTTTTGGGAAAAAGGATTCATCAGTAAGAACCCATCCCAGTGATAGAGAGGGGAAGTACCCGAATTTGTATTCTTCACTGAATCCTGAAAAACCATCCCTGCGGATCGTAGCTGTCAACAGATATTTATTCTTGAATGCATAAACAAGCCTTCCCATGCTGTAAAGGCTCGACTCTTGCCATCCACCTGATTCGATGGATTGCAATTCAGCATCGGCAGCCTGAAGCCTGTTGTAACCCAGGGTCCCGTTTACAAAATTTTCACCTCGTGCTTCGGTAAAGTTATATTTCCTGCTTTCCATTCCATACAGCAGGGTCACATCCACATCATGGTTATCACTAAAGGTCCTGTCAAAAGACAAAATATGGTCAGAAGTCAAGTCATACCCCTTATCATCATTTTTATGTCCGGCACCGGTAAAGTTTGCCCCATGATCCCCGTAATAATAGTGATGCGAAGTTCTGTAATTGTTGGCAAAGTTGCCCTTGTAAGTCAATCCTCTCAGCGGGAAGTTGATGGTTGCAGAAAAATTACCAAAAAGATTCATGCGCTTATCTTCCACATCTGCCGTTTCTTCAATCAATGGATTAATGGGATTTCCAAAGGGACGCTGTTCAAGTTCATCGGTTAATTGTCCATCTACAACGGTATACGCATTTGCATAAGGTTCTATAAATCTGTCATCCGGGGCATAGGTATGAGGATCATATTCGCTCACTGCCATGAAACTTTGAATATCCACCCTCAACCAGTCTGTTATGCTGCTACTCAGATTAATCCGGGCATTGATCCGGCTATAACCCTCATCTTTCATATGGCCTTCCTGTCCGGTATAGCCAAGTGAAGTATAATAATTGCTTTTTACTGTGGAATTGGCTATGGACAGATCATGTTTCATGATATACGGACTGTCATTCGTAGCTTGTGAATACCAGTCAAAAGGTAAATTGGCATTATAGGCTTCAATCTCATGATTGGTTTTAAAGTTGGTGGTCTCCGCCCAGTCAGGATTCCGCTCAGTATAATCAGGTGCTAACCTGCTCTGTTCGAGATCAGAATGTTCAACTTTCAGCATAAACTCTTCCGGACTTTGTGCCCTGAGCTCGCGCCATGGCCGTTGCATCGAATACTGACTTGAAAAATTAATCTCTGGTCCTCCTCCGAGTCTTCCACCTGACCTGGTTGTAGTTATCAGTATCACTCCATTGGAAGCCTGGGATCCATAAATGGCTGTAGCACTTGCATCTTTGAGCACATCAACGGTCTTTATGTCGCTGGGATTCAGATCAATGATATCTCCCCTGTAAATGATATCATCCACTACAATAAGGGGGTCTCCTTCTCCTGAAAGTGAACTTCTCCCCCGTATTGAAATACTTGGTTCTTCACCGGCAACATCAACCTGGCCAATGTTCAATCCAGCAACAGAACCCTGCAAAACCTGCATGATGGAGACATCAGAAGCATTGATCACATCGTCCATATCGACGCTGACTATGGCCCCCGTAAGATCTTTGGCTTTTTGGGTACCATATCCGATCTTCACAACTCTTTCCAATTCTATCATTCCCACCTCCAATTCAACATTAATGGTGGTGATGCCAGGACCAACAGTAACTGCTTTTGTCTCATATCCGATGTATGAGAATAGGAGTGTGGAATTAGCGGGTGCTTCAAGGTTATAGTTCCCACGGGCATCTGTGATCGTACCTTCTGTTGTGCCCTGAATAATAACATTGACACCCGGCAAGGTATTCCCATCCTCATCGGTCACCGTACCGGTTATTTCCGGTTCCTGGGGTGGTGTATTCTGATGAGTTTTCAGAGCGTAAGAACCTGCAGCATTCACATGAATGATACCTGCAAGAAACAGCAACATGAAGATTTTAATAAATCTACATGTTATTCTTGACCAGAAAGGAATAATCCTGCGGTCATGGTAGATTAGTTGTCTTTTCATAATCGGGTTTGGTTTTGATTAGACATATAGGTTTAGTGACTAATTGATATCAATCAGTGCAAATTGCCCGGTAAAATCAAACGGATGCTTATTGTAAAACCAGAATGTTGATAAGTGGGGTGCTCTTCCTTGCCGGGATCAGATATCAGGACCAGGGGTGCATACTTAAAATCCTTTCCCCCGACCAGTATATCCCAACTGGAACATGTCGAGTAATCCTTTGGAGTTGCAGAAGCTGCTATTATCCACAGGACAGAAACACAATTTTTAATGACGTTCATCCTGTTGTTATAACAATACAGTGAGAAAGTTAAGTAAATCCGGATAAATATCCAAAAATTGCAGATTATCAGGTATTTAAGCTTTTTGGTAACTGTTTATGCTCAAAATCAAAATTCTTTTTGGCACATGTAACAAAAGATCCAGGAGATAAAAGATTATTAGATTTTACTTCTCGTAGAAGTGCATCTCGCGCATGTACTGGTATGCTTTCGCTGGCATCAGGTGCCGCACATCTTTCTCTTCGCGAATAGCATTGCGGATAAAACTCGAAGAGATCTCCATAAGCGGAGCATCCACAATAGTGGCATTGGGCAGGCGGGATACACGCTCCATGTCAATTTCCGGACGGGGATAGATCAATCGGTGGTAGTTCTCTGCGATCAATTCTGCGTGTTTCCATTTATGAAAGGTTCGTAATCCGTCGGCCCCCATCACCAGTTGAAAATCCCGGCCCGGATTCTTCTCTTCCAGGTAGGCAAGGGTATCGATGGTATAGGAAGGTGTGGGCAGACGAAATTCGATATCCGATGCCCGAAACCGGTCGTCTTCCTCTACGG
>JAUVKN010000136.1 GCA_030596245.1 Bacteroidia bacterium
ACCTCATGGGACAAGCCATTGATGTGATCCGGTCCAAAGGCCATGAAATTACTGACCCTGAAGCGAAGGCAGTTACCATCGCCATACTGCTGCATGACATCGGTCATGGGCCATTTTCCCACTCCCTGGAACACAGTTTAATCAAAGACACTTCCCACGAAACCATCAGTCTGATGTTTATGGAACAGCTCAATGAGACCTTCAAGGGGGAACTTAAGCTGGCCATAGAGATCTTCAATAACAGGTATCATAAAAAATTCCTACACCAGCTTGTGTCAAGTCAACTGGACATGGATCGCCTGGACTATCTCAAACGCGATAGCTTCTTTACCGGGGTAACCGAAGGGGTGATCGGATCGGACCGGATTATTAAAATGCTGAATGTGCTGGACGACCAGTTGGTGGTGGATGAGAAAGGGATCTATTCCATCGAAAAATTCCTCATTGCAAGACGTCTGATGTACTGGCAGGTTTATCTTCACCGTACGGTGGTAAGCTCCGAACAGCTCTTGCAGATGATGCTGAAAAGGGCACAGTTGCTCACCTCGGAAGGGAAACAACTCTTTGCCACACCTGCACTGGCCTATTTTCTCGACGATGTTCCGGGAAAATTCGATCCGGCAAATAGAAAGAAATTCCTGGAGCAGTTTGCTTCCCTGGATGACAATGACATTTTAACATCGGCCAAGGTGTGGTGCAACCATTCCGACAGGGTGTTGTCTCTGCTTTCTGACGGACTGGTAAACAGAATGCTCTTTTCCGTGGAGTTGGACGACAATCCCTTCCAAATTGAGTTGGTCGAATCCATGCGTAAGCAGGTGGCCAGCCGTCTCTCTATTTCAACGGAGGAGGCTGAATATTTAGTGATATCAGATAGCATCAGTAACTATGCCTACAGTAACATGGACGACAGGATCGCCATCATGGACAAAAGAGGAAATACCCGGGATATTGCAGATGCCTCGGATATGCTAAATATTGCTGTACTCTCAAAAACAGTCAGGAAATATTTTCTCTGTTACCCTAAGTTAATGAAAGAATTGTCATAGTTTTAAATCCTTTTAAAACCCATATATATGAATTTCACAGCAGCAGTCATAGCTGAATTCCTGCAAGGTACCGTGGAAGGTGATCCTCAGGCCAGTGTAAGCGATGTTTCAAAAATTGAGGAGGGAAAAGATGGTACACTCTCTTTCCTGTCCAATCCAAAATATGAGAAGTACATCTACGATACACAATCCACCATTGTTATTGTCAACGAAGATTTCAGCCCTGTTAAGGAGATTGGTGCTACCCTGATAAGGGTGAAAAATGCCTATGAGTCATTTGCTGCATTACTCCAGTTTTATGAGCAGAGCAAGCCAAAGAAGATCGGGGTAAGTAACATGGCCAGTATCTCAGACACTGCTTCACTGGGTGAAGATCTTTATATTGGGGATTTCACCGTTGTATCAGATCACGTTACATTAGGGGCAGGTGTACAACTCTATCCACAGGTCTTTATTGGCGACAATGTAAAGATTGGAGAAGGGACCATCCTCCATCCTGGTGCAAAGGTGTATGAAGGTTGTGAAATCGGGGCTCATTGTGTAATTCACGCAGGCGCTATTATCGGGGGCGATGGATTCGGATTTGCACCGAATCAGGAAAACAATTACCAGAAAGTCCCCCAGGTAGGAAAAGTAATCATCGAAGACCATGTTGAGGTCGGGGCCAATACCACCATAGACCGGGCCACCATGGGTGCTACCATACTCCGAAAGGGCGTGAAACTGGACAACCTTATAATGATTGCCCATAATGTGGAGGTGGGGGAAAATACGGTGATGGCTGCCCAGACGGGAGTATCGGGTTCTACCCGGATCGGGAAAAATTGCATGTTTGGTGGACAGGTGGGACTAATCGGTCATATCACCATTGCAGATAATGTGAAGATTGCCGCACAGTCGGGCATTCCAAAAAGTATCCGGCAGGAGGGAGCAATCGTACAGGGCGCCCCCGCCTTTGACTTCGGATATTATCAACGGTGCTATGTAGTATTTAAAAATCTTCCATCGTTGCGCAACCAGATCATTGATCTGGAGCGAAAGGTTTCAGACCTCTCACAATAAGTCAAAACCCGATTCGTCTTTAATTTTGTATCTTTGGGCGGCTTTTCAGAAACCTGATACATAATGTAGTACAAGTATGGCGGAAAAACAGAGGACACTTAAAGCACCCATCTTATTTTCTGGAAAAGGATTGCATACCGGGATTGAAGTAAACATGACCTTTAAACCCGCCCCTGACCACCATGGTTATGTCTTCAAGCGAACCGATCTGCCCGGTCAGCCCATCATCAATGCGCTTGCAGAACATGTAGTGGAAACATCTAGGGGAACAGTCCTGGAGGAGAACGGAGCCAGGATTTCTACCATAGAACATGTACTGGCCTCATTTGTGGGAATGGGCATCGATAATGTACTCATTGAAGTGGATGGTCCCGAAGCACCCATCCTTGATGGAAGTGCTAAAGCGTATGCCGATGCCATTGAAAAAACAGGTACTTTCGAACAGGCAACCGACAGGAAATACTTTATTCTGAAGGAGAAAGTGGAGTATTACGATGAAGAGCATGGAATACACATCATTGCCTATCCCGACAAGAGCCAGAGCATCAATGTGCTCATCGACTATAACTCCAGGGTACTCGGCAATCAGTATGCATCACTGGAAGGTCCGACAAACTTCAAAGAGGAGATTGCACCCTGCCGCACTTTTGTATTCCTTCATGAACTGGAATACCTGTTAAAAAATAACCTGATCAAGGGGGGTGATGTGGATAATGCCATCATAATTGTTGACCGGCATATAGAGCAGGAAGAACTGGACCGGCTGGCTGAATTATTCAATAAGCCCAAGGTGAAGGTGCAACCCGAAGGGATCCTGAACAACGTGGACCTTCGGTTTCCCAATGAACCGGCCCGGCATAAACTACTGGACCTGATGGGAGACCTGGCCCTGGTGGGCCGTTGGTTCAAAGCTAAGATCATAGCCACCAGACCCGGACACCAGAGCAACAATGAGTTCGCCCGGGCCCTGAGACAGGTGATGAAAAAAGCAGCCCTGCAGAAAAAGGTTCCTGTATACAATCCCAATGTGGAGCCCCTGCTTGATATCAATGAAGTGAAAAAGAAGTTGCCCCACCGTTATCCCTTCCTGCTGGTGGATAAGGTGATTCAAATGGATAAAAAATCTGTTGTCGGTATTAAGAACGTAACCCTGAATGAGCCCTACTTTATTGGGCATTTCCCGGCAGAACCCATAATGCCGGGTGTATTACTAATCGAAGCAGCAGCACAGGTGGGGGGTATGCTGGTACTTGGGGCCATTCCCGATCCGGAAAATTACTCCACGTACTTCCTGAAGATCGATAAGGTAAAATTCAAACGAAAAGTAGTTCCGGGAGATACACTGATCCTCAAGGTGGACATGCTGGAGCCTATTCGTAGGGGCATTGCGCTGATGTTTGCTGAAATATTTGTAGGAAACAAGCTGGTAATGGAGGGTGAGCTGATGGCTCAGATCGTAAAAAACAAAAAACAATGATTAATAAACTCGCAAATATAGAGCCTGGAGCAAAAATTGCAGACAATGTGGTGGTAGATTCCTTCGCTACCATCTATAAGGATGTGGAGATAGGTCCAGGTTGCTGGATCGGCCCCAATGTGGTGATCATGAACGGTGCCCGCATTGGAAAGAATGTAAAGATTTTCCCCGGCGCAGTAATTTCCGGTGATCCCCAGGATTTGAAGTTTAAGGGTGAATATACCACCACCGAGATTGGCGACAATACCATTATTCGTGAGTATGTGACCATTAATAAAGGAACCAAGGCCAACGAAAAGACAGTCATCGGAAAGGATTGCATGATCATGTCTTATGTGCACATTGCCCACGACTGTGTTTTGAAGGACCGGGTAATCATGGGTAGCTATGCCGGACTGGCAGGGGAAGTGGAAATAGACAACTGGGCCATTGTCAGCCCGGGCAGCCTGGTGCACCAGTTTGTCAAAATTGGGGCACATGTGATGATCCAGGGAGGAAGCAAAGTTGGTAAAGATGTACCTCCCTATATCCTGGCCGGACGAGAACCTGTTACGTTTACCGGGATCAATTCCATTGGCCTGCGAAGAAGGGGATTTAATAATGAAACCATTTTTGCGATTCAGGAGGCATACCGGATCATCTACCAGCGCGGACTGAATATTTCGGATGCCATGGATTTTGTGGAAGCCAATCTGCCGGCCTCCAAAGAGCGGGATGAGATCATTCTCTTCTCCCGGGGCTCCAAAAGGGGGATCATCCGTGGTTACTTCGACGGCAAAGAAACTTGATAACTCATTCTGAGTCTGTATACGCATTCCACCCTTGAGCCTGAAGGGGAATGGCGCTTCCGTCATTGCCCACCAAAAATGCCTTACCTTTTTGGTCGGTAATGTTCCCAATAATACTCACCCCGGATATGGCCGACACTTTTTCAAAATCGGACAGGGGAACCGTAAACAGCAGTTCGTAATCTTCACCTCCATGGAGGGCCGCCACCAATGGTTCTAACTGGAACTCTCCGGCAGCTTTTGCAGTCTCATCTGCCACAGGGATTCGTTCTTCATACACCTGAACCCCACAATCAGAAGATTTACAGATGTGAAGTAACTCGGATGAGAGTCCATCTGATATATCGATCATTGCGCTGGGCGTCACTCCCGCCTCCTTCAAAGCAAGCAGTACATCCACCCTGGGTTCGGGTTTCAGGAAGCGCTCTAACACATAATCATACCCCTTCAGTTCGGGCTGAAACTCAGGATCCGCTGTATGAAGTTGTTTCTCTCTTTCCAGGATCTTAAGTCCCATATATGCAGCCCCCAGGTCACCCGTCACACATACCAGGTTGTGGTTTTGAGCACTGCTGCGCAGCGTCAGTTCCTCTTTCAATGCAGTTCCAATGGCGGTCACCGTGATAAGCAATCCAGTAACTGATGCCGAAGTATCTCCTCCGACCAGGTCCACTTTGAACCGGTCACAGGCCAGTTTAACGCCTTCATAGAATTTGTCCAGGGCTTCCACCGAAAACTTCCCCGAGATCCCCACTGAAACCGTGATCTGGCGTGGAGCCGCATTCATGGCGTAGACATCCGACAAGTTCACCACCACCGCTTTATATCCCAAATGTCTCAGGGGTGTATAAACCAGGTCAAAATGGATTCCCTCCAGCAGAAGGTCGGTGGTCACCACCTGATAATAGGACCCATGATCGATAACGGCAGCATCATCCCCCACACCCACCTTGGTGCTCTCCTGATGGATTGAAAACCCGGCAGTGAGACGGTCAATCAGGCCAAACTCGCCAAGCTCTTCTATGGTTCGGATTCTCTTTGAGGTCATGGTCGGAGAATGTTAAAGGATGAACAATTCAAATAGGCAGTTGTAATACAAATGGAAGAACAAGTTTTTGTATATTTGCACTCTATTTTAAATTAATCTAATTTACAATTACTTAGGAACCATCGAAACCCTAAACCGTGAGCAGTTGTGACAGACCAGGAGAAAATATTAAATGAGGTAACGGGCAGTGATTACAAATTTGGTTTCTACACCGATATAGATACTGAAACCATCCCCAAAGGATTAAACGAAGATGTAATCCGTATCATTTCTGCAAAGAAGGAGGAGCCGGAATGGCTCACCGAATCAAGGTTGAAAGCATTCAGGCACTGGCAGGGTTTGAAGATGCCCGAATGGGCCCACTTGCAGATCTCAGAGATTGACTACCAGGATATTATCTATTATGCAGCTCCCATTCAGGAAGCTAAGTATCAGAACATGGATGAGGTGGACCCGGAGTTGATCGACACCTTTAACCGGCTGGGGATCCCTTTGGAAGAACAGAAGCAACTGGCTGGAGTGGCAGTGGATGCAGTGATAGACAGTGTATCGGTGAAGACCACTTTTCAGGATACGCTGGCCGATAAGGGAATTATCTTCTGCTCGTTCAGTGAAGCAGTGAAGAACCACCCCGACCTCATAAAGAAATTTATGGGCTCGGTGGTCCCTTACACCGATAATTATTTCGCCGCTCTAAACTCAGCGGTTTTCAGCGACGGATCGTTCTGCTACATTCCCAAGGGGGTGCGTTGCCCCATGGAACTTTCCACCTATTTCAGGATCAATGCAGCCAATACAGGTCAGTTCGAAAGGACCCTGATCGTGGTGGAAGACGATGCCTATGTGAGTTACCTTGAGGGGTGTACCGCACCTCAGCGGGATGAAAACCAATTACATGCAGCCATTGTGGAGATAGTGGCCATGGAAAATTCAGAAGTGAAATATTCCACAGTCCAGAACTGGTATCCCGGGGATAAGGAAGGAAAGGGAGGGATCTACAATTTTGTGACCAAACGGGGGATTTGCAAAGGAGACAATTCTAAGATCTCATGGACCCAGGTGGAAACCGGTTCAGCCATTACCTGGAAATATCCAAGCTGTATTTTGCGCGGTAATAACTCGGTAGGTGAATTCTATTCTGTGGCTGTTACCAACAATTACCAGCAGGCAGATACAGGGACCAAGATGATACACATTGGAAAAAATACACGTTCTACCATTATATCCAAAGGTATCAGTGCAGGGAAGAGTCAGAACTCATACCGGGGACTGGTTAAAGTTTTGAAGGGAGCAGAAAATGCCCGGAATTTTTCGCAATGCGACAGCCTGTTGTTGGGAGACAAATGCGGGGCGCATACTTTCCCTTACCTGGAAGTTGATAACAAAACGGCCATTGTAGAACATGAAGCTACCACTTCAAAGATCGGAGAGGACCAGATATTTTACTGTAATCAGCGTGGGATCGATACTGAAAATGCCATCAGCTTGATTGTGAACGGCTATGCCAAGGAAGTATTGAATAAGCTACCCATGGAATTTGCAGTAGAAGCACAAAAATTATTAGCGATTACGCTGGAAGGTAGTGTGGGGTAGTGGTTAGTGGTTAGTAGTTAGAATGAAGAATACTAATCCCTAACAAATAACCAATAACACGAACGAAGTGAGAAAATGAACACGAACGAAGTGAGTTATATGTTAGAAATAAAAGATTTAAAAGTAAATATCGAGGATAAGGAGATCCTGAAGGGGATCAATCTGCATGTAAATGCAGGTGAGGTGCACGCAATTATGGGTCCCAATGGATCGGGGAAAAGTACGCTGGCTTCAGCATTGGCCGGACGTGACTACTTTGATATTACCCATGGCAAAATTTTGTATGAAGGGAAAGATCTCACCGAACTGGCCCCTGAGGACAGGGCAAGGGAAGGAATCTTTCTCGGATTCCAATACCCGGTGGAGATCCCCGGAGTAAGCATGGTTAATTTCCTGCGTACTGCCATCAATTCCATGCGCAAATATCGAAATCAGGAGCCTCTCCCTGCTGGTGAATTCCTCAAGCTAATGCGGGAGAAAAAGAAGATCGTTGAGATTGATTCCGACCTTACCAATCGTTCTGTGAATGAGGGGTTTTCAGGCGGAGAAAAGAAGAAAAATGAGATTTTCCAGATGGCCCTGCTGGACACCAGACTGGCCATCCTGGATGAAACCGATTCGGGACTTGACATCGATGCACTTCGCATTGTAGCCAACGGGGTCAACTACCTCCGTTCGCCAGAAAATGCTACCATCATCATTACCCATTACCAGCGATTATTGGATTACATTGTTCCCGATTTTGTACATGTACTCTATAAAGGTCGTATTGTAAAATCGGGTGATAAGTCACTGGCCAAAGAGCTTGAGGAACATGGTTACGACTGGATCAAACAGGAAGTGGATATGGATGCATAAATGAGGGCAGGATGAAGGATACACTGGAAGCATTATCAACAGCAGATAAGTACATCGACCTGTTTCGGCAGAACAAGAAGCAGATCAGTAATGGAGATCCGCAATTCATGAAAGAGCTTCGTGAAGAAGCCATTCATTCTTTCGAGCGCACTGGTTTCCCTCTTCGCAAGCATGAGCTATATAAATTTACCCATCTTGAGCCGGTGTTTGACGGGGAGCTCTCTTTCCAATTTACTCCCCGCAATATCCAATTTGAGGACTCTGACCTCTTCAGTTGTGATGTCCCCATGCTTGACTCCAATGTACTCACAGTGCTCAACGGATTCTATTATCATCCTTCAGGCTCTCTCCTGAATGAGCTGGATAACGGTATCATTTACGGTAGTCTGAAAGAGGCAATCCATCGGCATCCAGACCTGGTTGCCAGATACCTGGGTAAAAATGCCTCCATGCAAAATGAAACCTTTGTATCGCTGAACACAGCATTTTCACAGGATGGTATTTTCATCTATGTACCCGAGGGTCTGCAGATGGAAAAACCGATCCAGATCATTCACCTGCTGCTTTCTGACAAGAATCAGATGGTACACCACCGTAACCTGTTTGTAGTAGAGAAGAATGCCAAGGCTGAAGTCATTATTTGTGACCATACACTCTCACCACAAATGTTCCTGACCAACTCTGTCACTGAAGCATATACCAGTGAAAATTCAGACCTTGATATTTTGAGGCTTCAGAACGAACACAACAACTCCTGCCAGGTGACCAACACCTGGATCAGTCAGGATCGTGCATCCCGATGTCAGCATGGGACCATTACCCTTCACGGTGGAATGGTGCGAAATAACCTGCATGTAAGAATGGACGGAGAAGGAGCTTCAACGAGTACTCTGGGTCTTATCCTTACCGACAAGATACAGCATGTGGATAGTTTTACTGTAATCGACCACGCCAGTCCAAACTGCACCAGCAATCAGTATTACAAAGGTGTTCTGGATGATATGTCCACCGGTGTATTCAATGGAAAAATACATGTGCATCCCAATGCCCAGAAAACCGAAGCATTTCAAACCAACAATAATATTCTGCTCAGCAATACAGCAAAAATGCATACCAAACCCCAGTTGGAAATCTATGCCGATGATGTGAAATGCAGTCACGGAGCCACAATTGGACAGTTGGATGAAGATGCACTGTTTTACCTGCAATCCAGAGGAATACCCAGGGATGAAAGCCGGCTCATGCTCATGGATGCATTTGCCAATGATGTAATCTCCAGGATCCGGCAACCTGCCCTTCAGGACCGTATCTCCGAACTGGTGGGTAAACGACTGCGTGGTGAACTTTCCAGATGTAACAACTGTGTCATGCATTGCCAGGACTAAACCCTCAGATCCATGGGCTTCAACATCGAACAAATCAGGAGTGATTTTCCCATATTACAACAGCAGGTTTATAAAAAGCCACTGGTCTATCTTGATAATGGAGCTACTACCCATAAACCAAGAGTGGTTATCGAAACCCTTCGTGAACTCCAGGAAATTCATAACAGCTCCATCCACCGGGGCATCCACTATTTGAGTGAACAGATGACCGGTCGTTATGAAACAGCCAGGGAAACGATCCGTGAATTTATCAATGCATCATCCACCAGTGAGATTATCTTCACCAGCGGTGCAACTGGCTCCATCAACACGGTTGCATTTTCGATGGGAGAAAAGTATGTAAACAAGGGAGATGAGATCTTGATTTCAGAGATGGAGCACCACTCCAATATTGTCCCCTGGCAAATGCTCTGTGAGCGAAAGGGTGCCATCCTTAAGGTGATCCCGTTTGACAATACCGGGGAGCTGATGCTGGATAAGGTGGATTCCCTGCTTTCCGATAAAACCAGGATTGTTGCACTAACTCATGCCTCTAACTCTCTGGGGACGATCAACCCAGTGAAGGAGGTGATTCGCATGGCGCACCAAAGAGATATTCCTGTGTTGGTGGATGGAGCACAAATGGTCCAGCATGGGGAGGTGGATGTGATGGATCTGGATTGTGATTTTTACGTTTTCTCCTCCCATAAGATATTTGGACCCACAGGATCGGGGGTACTTTACGGAAAGGAATCGCTCCTGGAAGAATTGCCGCCCTACCAGGGAGGTGGTGATATGGTGGACCAGGTCACTTTT
>JAUVKN010000098.1 GCA_030596245.1 Bacteroidia bacterium
GTGTCAAATCCAGCATCCATGGCTTCCCAGAGAGTTACCCTTCCTGCCTGTACCATGATCAAAGGATCGTGGTTCATGGAGGTTAACACGGAAGCATACTTATAGAATTCAAGATCATCACCCTGTTGTAAATCCACTGACATTCGGTTGGCTACAAAATCTGGTCTTTCGGTCACCTCAACTTCAGGATCGGGATTTTTCCCATTCAGAATTAATTCATATCCCATGGTCATGCATGAAACAAATCCGCTTTTTCGGGTTTGCGCCATGAGAAATCCCATTCCCTTTTCAGCCCCGCTATTCTCCATCTCCCAGAAATGCTCATCATAATTGGAATCTCTGTTCACCACATTGCCGTCAATATAAGGAGTGAAGGAGATCTTTCCTGCATAATCCAACGATTTGATACCATACCGGATGGCCCCAATTTCATCCCGCTTCATGCTCAGAAAACGGCGGATTGATATATTCAATATCTTTCCGCCAATAACTACTGTAAAGGTTCTTTCAAGGTACCCCTGGCGCATATTCAGTTCACGCCTGAATTCCTTCAGTTCACATTTGTGAAGATCCAGTTGATCACCATCGATCTCCACATCAATTCCGATCCAGTTGGGGGCATTGAGCACTTTGGCAAAGTATTCCGGGTACCCGTTTTTCCACCATCCAACCCTGGTTTTGTCAGGGTAATAAACACCAGCCAGGTAATTCCCCTGAAGTGTTTCCCCTGAATATTGTTCTTCGAAGTTGGCACGCTGACCCATACTTCCGTTTCCAAGGCTGAAAATGCTCTCTGACGCCTCCTGCATGGAGGGCTCAAAGCCCTCCTCAATAATGCTCCACGCGTCTTTATTATAATAACCTTTCATTTTTTCCCTCTTTTCTATCTGTTATGTACATCCTTTACAAACAGGATCAACACAGCAGATACCATCAATGAGACCCCACCGGTTAACAGCGCATAGATACTATCGCCATCGAACAGAGATTTTACCAAGAATCCCAGAATTGTGGCTGCCAGGATCTGTGGAATCACTATAAAAAAATTGAATATCCCCATATAGACCCCCATTTTATGATGGGGTAGGGATCCCGTAAGTATGGCATAAGGCATGGCCAATATGCTTGCCCACGCCAATCCGATCCCTATCATGGAGAAGATCATATGCTGTGGATTGTTTAGAAAAAAGATGGAAGCCAATCCTAATCCTCCCACCACCAGGGCTATTGAATGGGTGATCTTCCGATTGGTAAGCTTTGCCAGAAAGGGCAGAACCATTAAGCCGAAAGCAGCGGCAAAAAGGTTGTACCATCCGAACATCCCGCTCACCAGATTGGCGCCTTCGTTATATGCAACCGAAGTAGTGTCGGTAGAGCCATACATATGCTGGGTCACAGCTGGAGTGGTGTAAATCCACATACTGAATAGTGCAAACCATGAGAAGAACTGCACAATGGCCAGTTGTTTCATGGTTTGGGGCATGCGGTAGAGATCGGTGATAATGCTCACCAGACCGTTTTTCTTCTTTTGTTTACGAACAAATGCAGCAGTTATCAGCTGAAGGATCCCAAATAGTCCAAGGCCTCCCCCAAGAATATATAACTCCTTTTCGAGCTTGTAATGAAGCACGAACCAGGCAAAAATCACTCCCGCCAGGGTCCAGATGATTCCCCTGCGCAAATACTTTTTCAGGGGCTCCACACTTTCACTTTCCTGATCCTGACTTTTACTCTTTTCATCTTGAAAACTTTCCAGCTCTTCAGGAGAATACTCCTTGGTTCTCAGAACCGTCCACAACACAGCCAATATGAAAACACCTCCTCCCAGGTAAAAGGAGAGTTTGACTGTTTGCGGAATTTCTCCTTCAGGAGCTGTATTTGCAATATTGAACCATTCTGATAGAATATAGGGCAACCATGAAGCTACGAATGCCCCTATTCCAATAAAGAAACTCTGCATTGTGAATCCCATGGTTCGCTGCTCATCGGGCAACATATCTCCTACAAATGCCCTAAAAGGTTCCATGGAAATGTTGATGGAGGCATCCATGATCCAGAGCATCCCAACCGCAATCCATAGTCCCGGTGAATTTGGCATCAGGAACAGGGCGATGGAGGCCATGATGGCACCCACCAGGAAATAGGGACGCCTGCGACCCAGCCTTCCCCAGGTCTTATCGCTCATATACCCGATAATGGGCTGAATGATCAGACCCGTTACCGGTGCAGCGATCCACAGAATAGGAATCTGGTCAATCTCAGCACCGAGGGTTTGAAAGATTCGGCTTATGTTTCCGTTCTGCAGTGCAAATCCAAACTGAATGCCCAGGAATCCAAAACTCATGTTCCATATCTGCCAGAAATTCAATTTTGGTTTTTTCATGTTTTTTACTTTTAATGTAACGGAACCGTTTTCAGGAAGGCATAAAAAAACCCTGACCATCATATTTCCAATGTGGTATCAGAGATTAAAATTACATTCAAGTTCTATCAGAAATGGAACACGTTCCGAAACAAAAATATTAAAAAAGAAGCTGTTAATTCAATTTTTTCAGGTAAAAAGTCTCTGCAACACCTTATAAATCAAGGAAACCCTTATTTCAAACGTTTGCGGAGACCATAAAAAAATACAGGAAAAGGATTTTAGGATAAGGGCAAAGGCCTGGTTGTCCCCCGGAGAACCAATTCTGTAGAAATGGTTTCTGTAATGGCCGGATGATTCAGCTCCGGTGCATCGATGCGATTGAGCAGCATCTCCATGGCTTTCTTTCCCAGATCAGATGCATGCTGGTCCACACTGGACATTTCGGGATCGGTTACTGTTGCTACCATTCCGTTGGTAAATCCAATTATAGAAACATCTTCAGGAATACGGAACCGCATCTGTTTGAGTGCTTTCAACGCGCCTGTGGCGGTCAGGTCGTTCACCGCAAAGATAGCATCAGGAGGATTGTCCAGCCGCATAATTTCCGGGGTTAATTTCAAAGCTTCATCGTGGGTATCACATTTAACCATTAATGCTTCATCTGGTTCGATCCTGTGTTTCTCAAGAGCAGAAATATAACCTCTTTTACGCTGGTAACCAATCTGCAGATGCTGGGGTGCACCGAAATGGGCTATGCGCCTGCAGCCGGTTTTGATCAGGTGCTCTACCGCATTGAAAGCCCCGACAAAATCATCCACCACTACTTTATCAGCTTCTATCTCCTCACAGGCCCGGTCAAAAAAGACCAGGGGTAATCCCTCGTTTATTAGTTCTCTTAAATGGCTGAAGTTCTTGGTGGTTTTTGAAATGGAAACCAGAACTCCATCAACCTGGTTCGAAGCCAGCAATTGAGCGATATGTACCTCTCGCTCATACTTTTCGTTGGACTGAAAGATCATTACATTGTACCCTGCGTTTATGGCTACGTCTTCAATACCGGAAATCACGGAGGAAAAAAAATAATGAACAATTTCAGGAACCACAACCGCAATGATATAGCTTCTCCTTGAACGGAGGCTTAGCGCAACCGCGTTAGGTTTATATTTTAATTTCTCCACCAATTCTTTCACCTGGTGCCTGGTGGCAGGACTAATATCGGGATGGTCCTTAAGGGCTCTGGAAACAGTAGAAGGAGAAACCCCCAGCTCCCGTGCAATATCTTTTATGGTAACCTGGTGACTTTTCATTGTGAATTTGTAATGTAAAGATAGAAAAAAAGCCTTTTTTTTACTTTTTACGGGTCCAATCTGACAAGAAATATACACCCAAAACTCTGATTGCAAACGTTTGCGGAAACGTTTGCGGGGATTTTCCGCAGTTTGGCGTTGAAAAACATCACCTATCCCCTTGGTTTTCCATAATTTGCATGTTCATTATCTATTAAACCTGACTCTATTCACTTTTTAGTTTTATCAGAACGTTATCAGAGATTTAAGAGTCAAACTGAATGCAAAACAACTAAACAAAGTCCAAATTTCATGAGCCTGAATAAAACTCATTACTGGAAATTAATTCTCCTGCTATTTCTGGTGGCCCCCCTGAGTCTGTCTGCACAGACCCAGGTCATCACGGGAACCGTTACAGAAGCAGCCACAGGAGAGCCATTGCCCGGGGTAACGGTCATTTCGAAAGGAACAACCATGGGAGCTGTTACTGACTTTGATGGTAGTTATTCCATCGAAATAGTTCCGGGAGCAACCCTGGTTTTCTCTTTTGTTGGTTTTTCTCCGCAGGAGGTCCGTGTTAAGGATCAAACTTTAATAAATGTTCAACTGGGAGAAAGCACCACCGAACTGGACGAAGTGATTGTTGTAGGATACGGAACCCAGAGAAAGAGGAACCTTACCGGTAGTATTGCAAAAATAGACGGAAGTCAAATTACCGAAACACCTGTTTCCACTTTTGCAGCAGGGCTGCAGGGGAAAGCGGCCGGAGTTCAGATTATCCAGAGCAATGGGATGGCCGGTGCAGGTTCAGCTATCAGAATCCGTGGTGTGGGGTCCATTTCTGCAGGCGGGGATCCATTGATCATTGTGGATGGAATTCCCATCAACCAGGACCAGGATGGATCTTATGGTGTCCGGAGAGGCGCCAATACAAGTGCCATGGCCACCATCAACCCCAACGATATAGAGTCTCTTGAAATCCTGAAAGATGCTTCTGCAGCTGCCATCTATGGCTCCAGGGGTGCAAACGGGGTGATCCTGATCACCACCAAGCGGGGAAAAAGTAAAGAGGCTTCATGGGATTTCTCATACCGTGCTGGTATGGTGCAAGAGACCAAAAGACTAGATTTTCTCAACAACACGGAGTGGCTCCAACTACACCAGGAAGCCTATGAAAATGATGCCATTTACGGATCAGGGAATCTGGATGCCGGAGCCTATCCGGATTTGCCCGGAGGGGTGACACTGGAAGAAGCCATGGCCACCAATACCGACTGGCAGGATCTCATGCTGCACAATGGTTTTTCCCAGGAAGCCAACCTCTCTTTTAATAAAGGCAGCGACAAATTGAAATCTTATGTGGGGATAAGCTATAGTGATCAGGGCAGTTATCTGATGGGAAACAACTATAAAAGATTGAGTGGACGCGCCAATCTTGAATATCAATTAACCGACCACCTGTCTGCCGGTGTAAACTTTACCCAGGCCTTCGGGGTGAACAACCGGGTTGAAGCATCATGGGCCGGGGGACTTGGAAGTGCACAATCCGATGCCCTCCCCATATGGCCGGTATGGACAGACGAGTCAACCTACTTTGATGCCGGTTCAAACCCTGTTAGGTCCCGTGATAACAAGGAGATCAAATCTTTTGAAAATCGTTCCCTCGGAAATGCCTATCTGAATTACCGCCCCATCGATGGAATGATCATTCGTGCAGATTATGGATTAGATTACCTGTCACTGGATGAAAATTATTATGAAAACGAAATTCTAAGGTCGGTTCCTTATGCCGAAAGCCGGGTCAACAAATACCTGTCTGAGAACGGCAAGGTGGTGGGAACCTACGATTTGAATATGCCGGAGAATCATTACCTCCAGGTCCTGGTTGGAACAGAATTTAACCGGACAAAAAAGGGAAATGCTTTTCTGAGCTATGACGGACTCAGCGATCCCATCTATAAATATGATGCTTTGCCGGATTCAAGCCTCACCAGGGAAGAGGATAATCCGCTGGTCATGTCAAACTCTTTTGTCTCTTTCTTCACCAGGATAAGTTACAATTACAAAGGTAAATACCTCTTTTCCGGAAGTATGCGGACTGATGGTTCCTCCAGGTTCGGGGAGAACAATAAATTCGGCTATTTCCCGGCCGGATCAGTGGGCTGGATCGTCACAGAAGAAGAGTTCCTGGAAAAGTCAACCCTGTTATCGTTTCTAAAACTAAAAGCCAGTTTCGGGTACACAGGAAATGCGGAAATACCAGACCTCATACAATGGGGAACCACCAACATCAACAATGGAATTACCTATAACAATGATTCTATCATCTTCCGGACCAACCTGGCCAATCCCAATATTACATGGGAAAGGACATTCAGCTATGATCTGGGATTGGAATTCGGGCTGCTCAGGGACCGGATCTATGGAGAACTCACCTATTATAATAAGCGTACCGAAAATATGCTTCTCCAGGTAAAAACCCAGGCATCCTCCGGTTGGGCTATTGTATATGACAATGTAGGTGAAATGGAAAACAAGGGCGTTGAATTCATGATCAAATCACGCAACCTTGTAGGCGATTTTAAATGGACCACAGATTTGAATATTGGATTCAACCGCAACAAAGTGCTGGATGTGGGAACCGCCTCTCCGGATGCACTTGCAGGAACAGGAGACACCCGCGTTATTAAAGGTCACCCCATTGGCGTTAATTATCTGGTCCGTTTTTCACATGTGGATCCTGCCGACGGTATGCCGGTTTTCTTTACCAAAGAGGGGGAAGAGACCAAAGTATACAATGTGGAAGACAGGGTCGTTGTGGGTAAGCCCTATCCCGATTTTATTGGGGGTATCAATAATACCATGAGTTACAGGGGTTTTGATCTGAGCTTCCTGTTTAATTTCTCCTATGGCAACCAGATCTATGATGATGCAGGAAAGCGGCTTGTGGGCAGGATCAATGGCTGGAACCAGAGTCGAATGGTACTTGACCGCTGGCGCCAACCCGGAGATATTACTGATATTCCAAGGTTAACACTGGACGGCGCCCTTTCAGGTATCGAAACTGACAGGAATACGGATGAGTTTCTTTACGACGGATCCTATCTCCGGTTGAAGCAACTCACTTTCGGATATAACTTTCCCGAATCGGTAGTTCAGAAAATGCATGTGAAGAATCTCCGCCTCTACTTTGCAGCTACAAACCTGCTCACTTTTACAAAATATCCGGGATCAGATCCGGAAATATTCAGGGATATGGAAAACGTCATGCAGAAAAACCTCAGCCCCAGTGTGACATATCTTACGCCGCCCCAGGCGATGACATTTAACGTTGGACTGAATGTAACTTTCTAAACAGGATGAAGATGAATAAGATTATTATAATATCCGCAGTGGTGTTCATGTTTTCCGGTTGTGAAAATTTCCTCACCATAGAACCCACCAATGAGGTGCTGACCACCGAGGCGATCAACAGTGCAGAGGATATTCAAAAAACACTCATCAGCGCCTATGATGTGATGAGAAACGGGAACTACCTTGGTGGAAATATGTGGACCATGGGCGATCTCGTATCGGATAACAGTGAAAAAGATTTCTCGGATTTTGGTTGGGATCAGATCGCCCAGCGAAGCATGAACCTGTTTAACATCCAGGGCCGGAGCTTCTGGCAAAACGCCTACTATTCAGCTGAAAGAGTGAATTATGTCATGTACCTGCTGGATCACAGTGGTGTGCCTGACCTGATCGAGCAAGAGAGACAGCGGATCGAAGGAGAATGCAGGTTTATCAGGGCGGTGGCCCATTTTGAACTGGTGCGGTTTTTTGCCCTGCCTTTTGAGGCGGATTCAAACAATGATCAACCGGGTATTCCCATCAGGTTAAAACCTGTGGTCGATATTGCCGCTGCCACTAAGATTGTTGACAGGGCAACAGTTCAGACGGTTTATGATTCTGTCATTGCAGAACTGGAGCTGGCTGTTGATCTGCTTCCGGGTGACAATGGCACCTATGCCAGCTCCTGGGCAGCCAAAGCATACCTGGCCAGGATCTATTTCCAGATGAATGACTTCGATCGAGCCTTTTCATATGCATCCGACATTATTATAAACGGGGGGTTTGCGCTGAATGATAGTGTGCAGGAGAGATTTGCCACCACAAATTCAGGTGAAGCTATTTTTGAATTGCAGAGCACATCTGCCGGAAATAATTCAGCCGGAGCCCTGGTAGGCAATTACAGACAAAACGGAGCCGGAAATCCCGGATTTCATCCATCAGCCGACCTGGTGAACCAGGCCATCAGTGATGAAAATGATACAAGGGGACAACGTTTCTATAATACCCGGTTTATTAGTGGCACCGAAGGATTGGAGCGCACTTACTGTGCTAAATATGACTACGATTACATGAATGTCCCCGTATCCCATCTTGCAGAGATCATCCTGATTCGGGCCGAATCTGCCATTGATAAATCATCACCCGATCTTCCGCAGGCCATCAGCGATCTGCAAATGATCAGGGACCGGGCCTATGGAGAGGGCAATAAGATTGTCCCCGGGAACAGCACTGCCGAAGAACTACGCAACATGTGCCAGTTCGAGAGAAGACTGGAACTTGCCATGGAGGAAAACAGGTTACATGATCTGAAACGTACAAAATCAGAGGTACGTGGTCTTCCTTACAACTCCAACAGGGCAGTCTGGCAAATACCGGATATTGAGCAGGCCGGTAATCCGGATATAGAGATGAACCCAAGCAGTGATTAACAATGATAAACCGATCTGAAATGAGACAACAATATCAAAACTTCATATTTTTCATTGTTCTGGCAACTGCTTTTGCAGCATGTGAACCTGTTGAGTATGGTGAATTGGGCGAACCGTTTTCGAAAATCGAAGGAATTGAAGGTACGTGGATTGCCACAGAGGTGATCCAGGTGGACGAGACCGCCCTTGCACAAGGAGGAATGTACACAGAACAGGACCTGACAGACTTGTTTAATTTCACCAGCTATTCCATCACTTTTGATGTGGATGCGAATAACCTGCCCTCCAACTTTTCAGTGACTTCCAGTGGAGCTCCAAGTTTTATAGATACAACGGGAATCTGGACATTCAATGACAATGACTTTCCAACAGAGGTGTTGTTCACACATCCTGATAGCTCACTCTTCTCAAGTAAAATGAGATTGATCACCCCGCCAAGGGATCAGAATCCATTGCGCATGAAGTTCCAGCGATTTTCAGGTGGAAAACTGATTGTCAGCTATCAGTACACTTTTGAAAAACAAAATCAGTAAACCAAAGACGATGAAACGAAATATTATAATCCCTGTCTGTTTTCTCCTGCTGTTTTTCTCCATGGATCTTCTTGCAGGTGGTGATCCCCGGGTGGGCACTGCACCTGCTGCTTTCCTGGGAGGTGAAGAGATCACCATCTATCTCAGGGTGCTGGCTACAGATCTTGAGGATGCCGAGGGCCCGTTGTACCTGATATCAGGTGCCAATGGAGGAGATATGAACATGAGCCTTGAAGCCTCCGTAGTGGACGAGAATGTCTGGTCGGTTACCATCACCCCCGATGAGTATTACGGAGTAACGGTGGAAACCATTAAAGGGAAAATTTCAGACAACAATGGCACAGAGACCAATGCCTTCTCGCTGAGTGTTTTTGATCCTTCTGCGATGGATGGAGTGATGGTAAAGTGGTTTCCTTCCACCGCCATCTACTCGGAAAATGTGAGTATTATATTCAATGCTGCCATGTCGGACCGGGACGACCTTACCGGTGTGGATCCCATCTACATGTGGGCGTGGAACAATCCGGAAGGGTTGGGTGATGCGGCAAACCAGGGTGGCTGGGGAAGCGTTGATCCTTCGGCTGCCTGTGAGAAGATCGGAGACAATTTATGGAGAAAAGATATTGTTCCCCAGCTTTACTGGGATACCGAAAAACCGATGTCCGAAATCGGTTGTCTTTTCAGAAACATGGCAGGTGATGCCCAGACAGATGACTTAGCCATTCCCCTGGTTGCTCCCCCGGTAACCGAAGTGGCCAAAGTGATCCGTCCGTTTCCTGTAAAATTCACAAAAAAGGATATATTCACACTTTATTACGACCTGAAACTGGAAACCAATCCAGCCATGAAAAACCAGAGCGAACTCTATATCGAAACCTCAACAAACGTGGAAGAGGAAAATAATCCGCTTCCCGGCAGTTGGATCATCTATAAACCTTCCGAGCTTGAACGTGCAAAAATGACTCCCCTGGAAGACAGTATTTACTATATCCAGTTTATTCCGGAAGAATATTACAGCCTCGAACCTGACTATGATCTCAAACAATTGAATTACATTTTCAGGAACAAGGGAGGCATTGTAAAAAGTGAACAATACTCTATTAAAGTCTTAAAAGAGGATTAAAAGGAAATTTGATCATTGACCCAACCTTTTTCAATTATGTTCATCTTCAATACAGCCGTCTATTCACAAAATATATGAATTGAGTTTTTATTGTAAGTTTTATTAACTATTAAATCTATTAATTATGAGAAACTATTTACTTAAATCGATGCTGTTTACAGTATTCGTAGCATTTTCAGGTTTGATTTTTGCGCAGACCGATGTAACATTGCATGTGATTGACACTTCGAAAACGCTTACCACCGTGAAGGTCAAAGGTGCGTTCAATGATTGGGCCCGTGTGGACCTGGTTAAAACAGAAACCACCGAGGCCAACGACTTTGCAGCAACCGTTCAGGCAGCTGCCGACGGTGACTATGAGTGGGGTGCCATCCAGGATGATGGTTCTGAATGGGGTATCTGGCTCCCTTCCCTGGCAGGTTTTGATGTCAACCCTTCTTTTAATGTGACCGGTGGGGTTGTGACGGGAGATACTGTCGTGGCATTTGCTGTGCTGGGACCGGTGGATGTTGTCGTTGCCGTGGACATGAGTTTTGAACTCTCCAAAGGCGATTTTGATGTTACCACCGACTCTGTTGGAATCGCCGGAAATGTAAACGGCTGGGGATTTACAGAACTCACCAAAGGGGCAACCGATTCAGTCTATACCGGTACCCTCCAGTGGGGCAATTACATGGATTATAAATTTCGCAAGAATGAGGGATGGGAAGGCTCAGCCAACAGGGGCGTCTTTCTGGATGGCAATACCGATCCGGTTGAACTGGATACAGTCTGGTACAGCAATATCACTCCTGCACCGATTGTAACCATTAAAAATTATGTGATTGACAGTACTGAATATTATACCGGCCTTCAGTACAAGGGCGAAATTACAGGATGGTCTGATGTTCCCATGTATGACGACGGAACCAATGGTGACGAAGTTGCCGACGACCATGTCTGGACCGTTACCCTTGATAACGTTACCGCAGGGAACAGTTATGAATGGGGTGCAGTGGATGGTGACAATAACTGGCTGATTGCAGGACCAAACCGCGTGGTAGAGGTTACCATGGAGGGTGTTGCCATAGGCGATACCTCCTATGTGATTCCGGCATGGGGTGATGTGGGAGTAACATTCATGGTTGATATGAATTGTCACATCAACCTGGGTGTGTTTGACGTTGACACTTCCTGCTTAGATGTGAATATGGATGGATATCCTCCCGTGGAGATGACCTATGACGGTCAGGGAATATTCTCTGCCACCATCACACGATTTAACGTGGAGGATACACTGGCATACACCTACAGGATTAATTGTGAATTTGGTGGAGATTATGAAGAGTATCCGGGAGATCAGGAGAACCGAACTTACGTTGTTGTAGATGGAGAAAACTCAACGGGGGTACAACAATATCAGGATGACATCATCACCGAATCCTGTGATTACGTACCAGGGACCGGCGTGAAGAGTGTTTATATGGAGATGGTTCAGATCTATCCCAATCCGGTAAACAGTGAACTGAACATTACCAGTGAATTTGAAATCCGGTCGATCAATGTTTTCAGTATCACCGGACAAAAAGTAATGACCCGGAGTGGCATCAATAGTTTTGCCCATTACCTGAATGCAGAGGAGCTCGACCATGGTATCTATATCATCGAAGTGAATGGAGCCAAGGGTGAGAAAGCACTCTCTAAAATCATCAAGAATTAATAGTATATCACAATAACAGAAGAGGCTGTCTTAATAAGGGCAGCCTCTCTGTTTTTCTGAGGGATACTTTTTCGTAACGTGCTTATTAGCATAGCTAAAAATGCCAGGTTACTACTAAAGTATCCCTCAGAATTAATCAAAAGTGTGCTTTTGAGACAGCATCATTTTCTTTTATGATGAACCATGAAAAAGCTTTTCACTCTTTTCTCAGTACTATATATCACAGCAGCATCCCTGTTTGGCCAGGTCCTTACCACCATTCCGGAAGTACCGGTTGCCACCGGATCGGTTTCCATTATTTTTGATGCCAGCCAGGAGCCGGGAGCTTTAAACAATTACACCGGAAGACTTTTTGCCCATACGGGAGTTAATTTCAAAGATGGTTCCCAGTGGCAGCATGTCATCGGTTCATGGGGTGACAATGTAGTCCAACCAGAATTGCAATACATTGATTCCAGCACTTATAATCTTACATTATCTC
>JAUVKN010000238.1 GCA_030596245.1 Bacteroidia bacterium
CCAATGGTATAATCTACCTGGTAGTAGAGGGTGACATTTTCGTCCCCTTCATTGGTAAGTGTCATCTTTGCGTTCTCATTAAAAGGCATTGGAATCCAGATATTCAATGCGGCATTTATTCCGGTTGAATGAACAGCTGATTGATAAGAGTTCGCTTTTGCGTGGGCTGACCCCATAAAATCTCCAAGCGGACACTCCACAGAAGGATGCTCCTGGTTCTCCCAATAGGCACGCACCACCATGCTTCGCAGTGCTTCAGTTTTATCTTTGAAACCACCGGTCATCCATATATGTCTGATGGTTCCGGCACCTGCAATGTCACAAAGGACTACAGTCTCCCCGGGGACAATGCCCTTTGCCGGGAAACCCTTGCGGCCAACTCCCAGATTGCTCTCCGCCTGTCCGCCCTGACCCGGTTCCCCGGTGGGGTTTTCAAATGAGATCGATCTGGATTCCATTCCGGTACCAAGATCGTACAGTTGTCCACCTGATTCAGCCTGCTCAGGGGAGCACGATTGAATTACACCTAAGAAAAGTGTAATAACAGACAGGGTTGCAAGTTTGAGTAAGTTTTTTGTTTTCATGGTTACTTTATATTTGATTGCACTTCAAGCTATAAAATACTGATGACAAGTAAAAATAATCAAAGATTCTTTTTCTGCTTAACAGACTGTATATTTACTGCTATGACAAATTTTTCGAAAACAATCGCTTTACTGGGTGTGGTTGCATTCATGTCTGGTTGCCTGACGGCAACAGACCAGAAAGTGCCGGACAGACCAAATATCATCCTGATCATGGCCGATGACCTGGGTTATGAGTGCCTTGGTGCCAACGGTGGAACTTCCTACAATACACCGGAGCTCGACAAGCTCGCCAAATCAGGAATAAGATTTGAGCACTGCTATTCACAACCACTCTGCACGCCTACACGCGTAAAACTTATGACGGGTATCTATAATGTACGTAATTATGTAAAGTTCGGAGTCCTGGACAGGAATCAGACAACGTTTGCACATTTACTGAAAGATGCCGGATATGCTACATGTATTGCCGGAAAATGGCAGTTGGGTTCTCAGCCTGATTCACCCGGACACTTTGGGTTTGATGAGTCTTGTCTGTGGCAGCACACCCGTAGACGTACGGACGGACAGGAACATGATACGCGTTATCCCAACCCCAGATTGGAAATTAATGGCGAGCCTGTGGACTATACGCAAGGGGAGTATGCACCAGATGTTACAAGCGACTTTATCTGCGATTTTATTGAACGTCACAAAAAGCAACCTTTCTTTGCCTATTACCCAATGATCCTTACTCACTGCCCCTTTCATCCAACACCCGGCTCTGCAGACTGGGACTCCTCGGACAGGGGCTCTACCTCCTATAAGGGTGATACGATTTATTTCGGTGGAATGGTATCCTACACGGATAGAATTGTAAGTAAACTCACAGCTAAGCTCAATGAACTGGGCCTCACAGAGAACACCCTGATCGTGTTTACCGGTGATAACGGAACTGATGTACCAGTCGTTTCTGTTATGAATGGACGAAAGGTTGCAGGACGAAAGGGTCAAATGACAGATGCCGGGACCCGGGTTCCATTAATCGTAAACTGGAAAGGAGTGATCCCGGAAGGACAGGTCTGCAGCGACCTTGTTGATTTCAGTGATTTTCTACCCACAATTTGCGAAACAGCGGGCATTACGCTCCCCGAAGATCTGATTATAGACGGCAGAAGTTTTTTTCCACAACTCATAGGCCGGACAGGCAATCCAAGGGACTGGATCTATATCTGGTATTCGCGGGCCGGGAAGGATAGCGATGCCAAAGTGTTTGCCCGAAATCAACGCTATAAGCTTTATCGCAGCGGCAACTTCTATGATATTGGTAGTGATGTATTGGAGAAAGCACCTTTGCAAGATGGTGACCTAAATGATGAGACCAGGGAAGTAAAGGCAATGCTGGAGCAGGCACTCAACCAATACAAGGACGCACGTCCTGCTGATCTGAATACCATTTTGCAACAGAGATAAATATGAAATCAATTAGAATACTACTGGCAGTAGCTCTGATATTTGCGAGCTGTAATTCTGAATCCTCTGAGGATCTGTACGCCCTGTTTAAAAATCCGCCTTCAGAGGCCCGACCTTTTGTGCGATGGTGGTGGAACGGTGATTGTATTGAAGTGGATGAACTGCAGCGTGAACTGGATGTGATGAAGGCGGCCGGGATCGGCGGTGTGGAGATCAATCCCATCGCCAAACCTGAAGGTGGGGATGATTTTGACTACCGCTGCTATGAATGGTTAAGCCCGGAGTGGAATGAGCGCGTAAAGGCCACCATTAACATGGCCCATGAACGTGATATGATCGTTGACCTCATTATGGGTTCAGGCTGGCCATTTGGAGGTGAATTTCTGAAGGAGGACCAGTTCCTTCAGGGTGTGGGGATCAGGAAAATTGAGTTGGAAGGAGGTCGAAAATACACCTTCCAATTAGAGGAGGTATGGCAATTACCAGGCCGGAATTTTGGCACATATGAGAATAAGGAGACCCAGGATCCGGACCTGTTCTTCCTGCAGATGATCCCCCATGGTGCCAGCAGTGAAGAGGGGCTGACTGATCTGAAGGATGATGTGGACGGGAATGGAAAAATTGTGATTTCGGTGCCGGAAGGCAAACATGATCTTTATATCGGGACCTTTCAGAAAGCTTATCGTACAGTGATGCTCGGAGCACCCGGATCGAAGGGGCCGGTTGTGAATCATTATAGTGCCAAGGATGTCAGGGCTTATATGGATAAACTGGCAGATGCGCTGGAAGCGGTTCTGGGCGGCCAGCTGGGAGATCATATCCGAGCTCTTTTCTGCGACAGCATTGAATTATCCGGAGCTAACATTACCGATGATTTTTTTGAAGAATTTTTGAAACGGCGGGGATATGACCTTAACCCGTATCTCCCATTAGTCTACTATCATCCTTACGAAGGATATACCGATACGCTCCATTATGCACCGGGCTTTAATGAAGATATTCGCAGGATCCGCTATGATTTCAACAAAACATTGGTGGAACTCTTTCTGGAGCGCTTTACGCAAACTTTCGACCAGTGGGCAAATGAACATGGCATGCAAAGTCGATACCAGGCTTATGGAATGCCATGGCTGGTGGGTATACTCGACGGATACCGGCTGGTGGATATACCAGAAAGCAACAACTGGCTTTTCTCGGAAAATGCTAAATTTCACGGGTACTGGATATGGAATAAGTATACTTCATCTGCAGCTCACCTGTCGGGAGCAAAAATCGTCAGTAGTGAAGCAATGACAAATACCACAGGCGTGTTCCGTACAACCCTGGACATGATAAAGAAGAATGATGACTTTAATTTCATCACCGGTATCAATCATTCCATCTTACACGGTTACAATTACTCTCCTCCGGAGGCCGGTTTCCCCGGATGGGTCCGTTTCGGGGCATATTTTTCTGATCAGAATTCATGGTGGCCCTATTTCCAATACTGGGCCCAATACAATGCCCGGCTATCTGCACTGTTTCAGCATTCAAAACCTGTGGTAGATGTGGCCATTCTTACACCCGAGGCGGATATATGGAAACAATGGGGTCTTGCGCGCATCCCATTTTATTGGAATCCCTGGTACAACCATGACCTCTGGGAAGGTTTTAGCCGTGGTGGAGTAACAGCCGACTATATCAATGAAGGAGTGATTCAAAGAGCATCTTCCGAGAAAGGTATAATGAAAAGTGAAAAGGCTGAATATCAGTTGGTCATAATCTCCGGAGCCAGATCCATGGAACCGGAAACGGCAGGAGCAATTAAAGTTCTTGCCGAAAAGGGTGTCAAATTCCTGTTTGTTGACCACCTGCCATCTGAAGCTCCTTCATACTTTGAAAAGGAAAAAAATGACCAGCTGGTAAAAGAATACATGCAAGCGTCCCTTACATTTGAAAATGTCAGCATCATAAATCCTCCGAAGGATGCTGCCACGGTAACATCATGGACAGGGGATGTGGCCGGGGATATGGGCATCGAGTCTGGTGTATCTGTTACTCCTGTAAATGAAAATCTTTATCTGGCAAAATATAGGAGCGAAGAGAATGACATCTTTTTTTTCTCCAGTCAGGATGAACTGAACAGCCTGGATTTTACGGTCACATTCAGCAATCAAAAGAAAACTGCCTGGTGCTGGGATCCTCATACCGGTGAGCGGTCCATCTATCCGGCCGGGACAAATGGGGAATTGATTATTCGTTTGCAGCCGCTTGAATCTATTTTAATTGTACTTGAAGATGATGATAAAGGTGAACCCCTGAAACTGATATACCCGGATGAGAATAGCTTTAAGAGCATTGGAGCAGCGTGGACAATGGAATTCATCCCGGGTCACGGAGAACGCTTTGAAGTGCATTCGGATACGCTATTTGAATTTGGAACAAATGCAGACAAGCGCATTTCTGCATTTGCGGGACAGGTATCCTATCAAACCACATTTGATCTGACCGGGACAGATTGGGGTTTTCTGGATCTGGGAATTGAACAACATGTTACTGAAGCGAAACTGAACGGACACAAGCTTGGAGTAAGATGGTCGGGCAGGCATCTGTACCGGATTGACGGAGGTATCCTGAAAGTGGGTGAAAACTCTCTGGAGATCACTTATACAACGACCCTCGCCAACTATACCAACTCATTATCCGACAATGTTGCGGCCAAAACCTGGATCAACCTCCCGGAGCCTGATCCCATGGGCTTAATGTCTGAGATCAGATTAATTAAACAGGAATAAGATCTGTGTAAATCATTCGATGCAACACCTGATATCAACACACAAAAACTGATTCCATGAAAGTGAGTCCATTGATTTCAACGGATACCTCGATGGACTGGACGAAATCGGGAAATAGCCTGCAGACGTGGAATAACAAAATATAAGCAACATAACTAATAAAATTATCACTATCTATCTGAAAAGTAAAAATGGAGTCCGGTAACTAAAATATGACCGGACAGAAAGAGATGAAAATGGATTTCCACTCTATTTATTCGCTGGAAATTGGTGAACAATAGGGTCCTTCAGGCAACACTGCTATTACTCCCTTATCTGCAACACACTTGTCTATCATCAACTGAACCTTCTGTTGAATCTCTTTCTCATTCAGGGCGTGAGGATTCACAGATAAACTCCCCAGTTCATCCTGCCCAATGCCGGAAGTAAAAAAATGGATATGCTCCTCCCCCAGTTTTCTCAGGGCCCTGACATGTATCTGAACCTGCCATTGATCTTTTATAAAGAGCTCTCTTTCACTAATATCCCTTATGGAGTGCATAATCAGCAGGAGCCATGTGCGCAACAGAGAGTGCTTCCTCATGCAAGGGATTATCCTTCAGGCAGGCAGTTTTGGCATTCGGATGATCCAAAAACTCAAATCCATGAAAATTTCTCACAGCATCCAGGGAGGCAATGCCCGGACAAACAGATTTTCTGCCACCGGAAAAACCGGCCATAAAATGTGGTTCAACAAGTCCGGTTACAATTCTGAAGCCAGCCTCTACATAATGTTTATTCAATGAAACAGTTGAGCCCGACCAGCTACGCCCGTCTAACTTACATAGACTGGATTCATCTTCTGCAACATGATCGACGATTCCATAATTATCAACGATCTCTTCGCCGAACATTTCAATCCGTTCAGAAAGTGATGAGAGCCTGTGCATGCCAGTGGCAATGAGTATAAGAATCTCATCTCTTTTCACGTCAACTTTCTCAATCTCCTGCAATAATAGAGGAAGAAAAAGCTTATAGGGAATGGGCCTGGTGATATCTGAAACTACAATGACTACTTTTCCTTCTCTTCTTTTGCTTATGGCCTCATTCAGAAAATAGTTTTGTGACGGGTTCTCGAGGGCATCCTGCAACAACGCCCGGACAGATTGAGTATTACCGGGATATTTTGAATCATAAACAATGGAATTCTCCGGAACATCAATCGCGATATCTCCTCTACCATACTTCAGATTTACCTTCATAGGACCAATAATCAAATTGAATTGCTATTCTTCACTGCCTAATTGACTCTAATATTGTAATGGTGTCCAACCCTTTATCTTCCTGAACTGAATATTAAAATTTGTAAGGTTAATTAAACGATCCCAACGTCAATATCCAATGCCCTGTCAATTAAGAACTGTTTTATCTCACTTTCAGAAGGTTCTGTCACAAGGAGTTCCACAGGTTCATCATAGTTAACATCATCGAAATAAGACAATTGTGCCCTGAATAATTTAGCTGAAAATAACTGATCAAAGATTTGAACTGCCCTTTCGGATATCTGCACAATAGAAAAATAATCCTTTATCAAAAAATAAATATCCACATAGTCCTTCCATTTTGATCTGCGTCCTAAAGCATACGCTTTCATAGCAGCCAAATCAAGGAGCCTGGGCATCCGAAGTATATGTTCTAAACTTAAAGGCGCTTCTATGTCGAAAGGATATTCATAAAAAGTAAGCTTTACATTAGAAACAGTAATATTCACTTGTTCGCTTACATTTCTGGTAACTAAGTACGGTAAATTGAATTCAGATATTTTAGATACAATTGATTTCGGACGCAATTTCTTGCTTTTGAACAAATCATAATCAATAGAACGCCGATGTCCGATTTGTAATCCAATTGCTGTTCCCCCAACAAGATAAAACTCCCTTTTGAATTTTTGAAGTAAAGGCAACAGTTCCACCTGCTCTTTGGAAAGGATTTCTTTATGCATACTTCTTAAAGAATAAACTAAAGTAATTATATATCTCAGGATAGTAGTTGAGTTTTTTTCGTCCTGTTGCACTAAAGAACACCTCTGCAACTTTGTGAATACCCAGTATCCTGAAAAGCTCTG
>JAUVKN010000047.1 GCA_030596245.1 Bacteroidia bacterium
AAACTGAAAGCCCTGGAAAAATGGTTCCTGGCACGAAAGGGTTCCATTGTGGCCTTTTCGGGTGGAATTGATTCTTCACTGGTGCTTTATCTGGCCAGGATATTTCAAGGGAAGGATAAGGCTATCGGGGTGATCTCAAACTCTGAAAGCCTTAAAACAAAGGATTTTGAACTGGCGCAATCTTTCAGCAAACAATTTGACATCACCATGGAGGTGATTGTGACCCGTGAATTGGAGGATGAACGATACAATGAAAATCCCATCGATCGCTGTTATTTTTGTAAGGAGCACCTTTTCAGTGATCTTCAGACCGTGAGTGATAAATATTCAGGTTTCCCGGTACTGAGCGGTACCAATGCTGATGATTATGGCGATTATCGCCCTGGTTTGAAGGCAGCCACCAAATATGAGGTTCTTTCTCCCCTTGCGGAATGTAAGGTAACCAAGGAGGAGATTCGCCAGATTGCCAGGTTTTACAAATTGCCCAATTGGGATAAACCTGCCAGTCCATGCCTCAGTTCCCGCATCCCTTACAATCATAAGATCACACAAAAAAAGTTAGTGGAAATAGAGCAGGCAGAGGAGGTGCTGAACTCATTCGGATTTAACGATGTGAGGGTAAGGCATTACGGAGATCATGGAAAAATCGAAGTCAGCCAAAAAGACGTTCCAAGATTGCTGGAGTTGAAAGAGACCGTTGTGGAGAAGGTCCGGCAGGTCGGGTTTAAAGAGGTGCTGATTGATGAGGAGGGCCTGGTCTCCGGGAAACTGAATAGAGTACTGAAAGGTAACAAGTAACAAGTAGACTGGTGGAAAGTGAAAAGTGAAAAGTGAAAAAAAATAACACATGGGAAAGAGGATATTATACTACGATTGTTTTGCCGGGATTAGCGGAGATATGAACCTGGGAGCCATGGTTGATCTTGGAGTTGATGCTGAGTTCCTGGCCAGTGAGCTTGGAAAACTAAATATTGATGGATTCAGGCTTGAAGTGAGCAGGGATATCCGGAAAGGGATCAGTGGAACAAAGGTTACCGTGGTTATCGAAAATCCGGACAATGAAAAGCACAGGCACCTTAGGCATATTGAAGAATTGATCAATAACAGTTCACTTTCAGATACTGTCAAGGAAAAGGCCCTGGCCATTTTTAATCTGGTTGCTGAAGCTGAAGCTAAGGTCCATGATATATCCAAGGAGAAGGTGCATTTTCATGAGGTGGGGGCACTTGACTCCATAGCCGATATTGTGGGTGCAGCCATTTGCCAGGAGAAGCTTATGGTCGACGAAATACATGCTTCACCAGTGCAATTGGGGGGAGGATTTGTGAAGTGTGCCCATGGGATGATGCCTGTGCCTGCACCTGCCACAGCTGAAATTGTTGCAGCCATTCCGGTAAAGACCGGCCTGGTTGATTACGAGGCAACTACACCTACCGGGGCAGCCATTCTTGCTGCCACCGTCGGTACTTTCTCTTCGGACACGGAGATGACCATTAAGAAGACCGGTTATGGAATCGGACAGCGTGATGGAGAGATCCCAAATGTATTGCGTGTATACCTTGCCGAAAGCACGGCACAGGATGTGGAGGATTTGCGGATTGAAGAGGCTGTGATGCTGGAATGCAACATGGATGACATGAATCCCGAGTGGTATTCACATGTGACCACACTTCTTTTTGAGGCAGGTGCAGCAGATGTATTTACGACGCCCATTGTGATGAAGAAGTCGAGACCGGGCCATACCCTGAGTGTATTGTGTGACCAGGATATTGCGATCAGACTTAAGGAGATCTTATTTAAGGAGACCTCCAGCATCGGACTTAGAGAATATGCGGTTCAAAAAAACATATTGAGGCGGGAGATCGTGGTGGTGAATACCAGCTACGGTGAAGTACAAGTGAAACGGAGCTATTATGGAGGCAGGGTGGTGAATGAAAAACCGGAGTTTGAACAATGCCGCCAGCTGGCGGAAAAAAATGGAGTCTCCCTGGAGGAGATTCAGAAAGAAGTCTACAAAAACCTGTAATGGATAAAACAGAAATTATTCGGTTACTGGAACAGTTCAGCAGTGGCGAACTGAATCAGGATGAGATGGTTGAGGAGCTCTCGTCAATGGGCCTGGAAGATCTGGGATTTGCTACCATAGATACGGACCGGACCAACCGGACCGGAATTCCGGAGGTGATCTATTCACTGGGGAAAACTCCGGAGCAGGTGACCGAAATTGCGTTCCGAATGTACAGCAGGGGCATTCCAATACTGGCAACCAGGGCTACACTTGAGGTTTATGATGCAGTTGTGAAGAAAATACCGGGGGCCATATATCACAAGGAAGCCAGGGCCATTGTTTATCAATCCGAAATGACTGACATATCCGAGAGCTATATTGCGGTGGTTTCGGCGGGTACTTCTGATATTCCTGTATCGGAAGAAGCGGCTGTAACCGCTGAATTTCTGGGGAACCGCGTGGAGCGTATTTATGATGTGGGTGTGGCCGGGATACACAGGCTATTCCATAGGCTGGACCTGATCCGGGGGGCAACAGTGATTATTGTAGTTGCAGGCATGGAGGGAGCATTGGCCAGTGTAATGGGTGGACTTGTTGATAAACCGGTTATTGGTGTTCCATGCAGTGCCGGGTATGGTGCCAATTTTGGCGGAGTGTCTGCACTTCTCTCCATGTTAAACAGTTGTGCCAGTGGGGTCAGTGTGGTGAATATTGACAATGGATTTGGTGCAGCCTGTCAGGCTGGTTTAATCAATAAGTTAGTGAGTGGGAAAGTCGAAAGTCATAAGGTTGAAAGTCGACAGTCAAAAGTCGAAAGTCATAAAGAGTAAAGTATAAAGTGTAAAAGTAAAAGTATAAAAGTAGATCTGTATGAATGAAATGAATGTACTTCTGATGTCAGCTGGCACCCTGGGTGTGATCCATACCCTTCTGGGCCCTGACCATTATCTTCCGTTTATTGTATTGAGCAAGGCACGCAAATGGACGCGTACCCGTACTTTATGGATTACTTTCATCTCCGGAGTAGGTCATGTGGGTGGCTCTGTCATTCTGGGTTTGATCGGGATAGCCATGGGCATCAGCCTGAGCAAGCTGGAGGCCATTGAAGCCAACCGGGGTAATGTGGTGGGTTGGATGCTCATAGGATTTGGAATACTATACAGTGCTTATGGCATCTATAAATATTTCAAGCGGGGGGCCCATATCCATTTCCCTGCATTCCTTCGACCGAAATCCATCCGGCACAAAGATCTTCACCTGGCTGACAGGGATCTGAAAAAGGAGAAAGATGCCGGCAGTCTTACACCCTGGATTCTTTTCCTGATATTCGTATTCGGACCCTGTGAAGTGTTGATCCCCATGCTGGTATATCCGGCTGCGCAGCATAGTGGAATAGGAATATTCCTGGTGGCCCTGGTTTTTGGGATAGCCACAGTGGGCACCATGCTTCTTGTGGTGTTTCTTGGTTACCAGGGGTTTTCATTTATAAAACTCAAAGGCAAGGAGTACCGGATACATCTGTTTGCCGGACTGGTGATCTTGCTTGCAGGGATAGGGATGCAGTTCATGGGATTCTAGTCCCGTCTTGCTGACACCAAATCAGCAACATTTTCCCATCTTTACCGTATTATCTACCTGATATGCGAAGCAGATACTCTCTACTATCTATCCTCTTTTCTGTTTTTCTAACCTTTTCATCGTTTCATGGTGTTAGTGGTCAGGTTGATTTTCCAGCCGGTTCATCTTTTCGTTTCCTGAGGGGGAAAGATGCAACTTCACTGGATGCGGGTTGGATGAATGGAGGATTCAATGATTCGGAATGGCCTGTTGGAAATGCTCCGATGCGGTATGGTGATGGAGTGGGTGGGACACTCTTGTCTGGTATGCAGTACAATTATTCTGTTGTGTATATGCGTACCACATTTACAGCCAATCATGCAGATTCCCTGGAGTCGCTTCTGTTATCCATTGATTATGACGATGGCTTCGTGATCTGGATCAATGGAATAAGAGTTTTGAGTCAGTTTGCTCCATTTACACTTGCGAGCAATGCATTTGCCACGGAAAATCATGAATCGGGCACTCCCGAGTCTTTCAAACTTGATCCCGACATATTTGATCTGGTTGAAGGAGAGAATATTCTGGCTATCCAGGGATTTAATATAAGCCTTACGAGTACTGACTTCTTATTTGATATTGGCATGAAGGCTGATGTGATCGTACCGGTACTGAATGATTCTGTGGGACTTGAATTCAGTATTCCCTCCGGATTTTATGACACCACATTCTTTCTGGATATAGTTCCGGCCGATACGACCTGGGATGTGGTGTATACCCTGGATGGAAGTAACCCCCAGAACTCTGAGACCTCTTTTGTTTCTGAGGGTAGTGCCCGGATCATCATAGATCCTGACAGCTATGATGGACGACCTCTTACACCTGCTGTGGTTGTCAGGGCTTCAGCAAGCATGGCGGGGATCAAACCGGCGTACCCTGAGTCCAGGAGCTATATATTTTTGAATGAGGTGTTGACCCAGACAAACCCCGGGGGTGGATGGCCATCTCAAAGCATTAATGAACAGGTGATTGATGTCGAGATGGATAGCCGCATTGTCACGCATTCGGGGTATAAGAATCAGATTATACCTGCCTTAAAAGATATCCCGACTATATCCGTTGTCACGGATCTGGATCACCTCTTTAATCCCCAGACTGGTATTTATGTGAATGCCGGCGGACATGGACATACATGGGAACGGGAATGTTCGGTGGAGTTGATCCAACCGGATGATTTTGATGGATTCAACGTGAATGCCGGATTGAGGATCAGGGGAGGATGGAGCAGACATCCTGAGTTTGCCAAGCATGCATTCAGGTTATTCTTCAGGTCAGGATACGGTGATGCAAAACTATATTTTCCGCTGTTCGGGGAGGAAGGGGTAGAACAGTATGATAAGATTGACCTGCGATGTGCCCAGAATTATGCCTGGTCCAATGGGGATGGACGCAATACATTCCTTCGGGATGTTTTTTCGAGAGATATCCAACGGGACATGGGTCAGCCCTATACCCGAAGCAGGTTTTATCACCTTTATATGAATGGCATGTACTGGGGCCTTTTTCAGACCCAGGAGCGTTCCGAAGCACGGTTTGCAGCAGATTATTTCGGGGGGAGGAGTGATGATTATGATGTGATTAAAGTCAATACCGAGAATTGGGCCTACCAGATTGAGGCTACAGATGGTGATTTCACACAGTGGTTTGCACTTTGGGATATGTGTAATACGGGATTTAAATACAACGGGGATTATTTTAAACTGGAGGGAAAAGATGCAGGTGGTAAGCCGTTGACAGGAGGAGAGGTACATGTGGATATTGACAACCTGATCGACTATATGCTCTCCATTTTCTATACGGGAAATTTTGATGCACCCACTTCCACTTTTGGATGGAACAAAGGGCCCAATAACTTTTTTGCCATAAATAGCCGCGTGAATCGTTCCACGGGATTTACTTTCTACAACCATGACGCGGAACATTCTCTGTTTTCTGAAGTTGTTGATCCCGGTACCGGACTGTATGAGGACCGGGTAAACCTGACCCTGCGCACCGATGATAAGCATATGGAGGTCGGCCACTTTGGCTCCTTTCATCCGCAGTGGCTTCACCATAAGTTAACAGCCAATCAGGAATACCGGGTCCGTTTTATGGATCGTGCTAATTTACACCTGAGTGGGGAAGGAGTTTTGACACCCATTAAAAACGAGGAGAGGTTAAATAAAAGGGCCACGGAGATAGAAAATGCCATTGTTGCAGAATCGGCCCGGTGGGGCGATGGAAGACCATGGGTTACAAATCCGTTCACAAAAGATGATAACTGGGTTCCCCAGGTGCAGAAAATAAGGAGTGAATTCTTTCCTTACAGGACTGACATACTGATTAATCAGCTGAAAGAGGCAGGGCTTTATTCTTCCCTGGATCCTCCTCTCTTCACCAATCAGGGAACTGTTTTGTATGATCGGCATATACCGGTGGATGGGCCGACTACATTGCTGATAGAAAACAGGAATGATGAAGGGATCATTTGTTACACCACCGATGGTAGCGATCCACGTCAGGTAGGGGGAATGATTAATGTTTATACAGAAATATCTGAAGCGTCGCAGCTGGAGCTGAATTTCCAATCCTCGGCGGTGATCAAAGCAAGGATTCATAACCAGGGAGTATGGAGTGCACTGAAAGAGGTCTACCTGATGTCGGGTGATGAGGATTTTACAAACCTCTCCATTACTGAACTACACTATCATCCGGAAGAGATGATTTTTGAAGGTGATACTATTTCGGGCAAGGAGCTGGAATTTATCGAATTCAAGAATATTGGTGAGGATGCCATCAACCTGTCAGGCCTGGTCCTGGATTCGGCCATCTATTATGAATTCCATGCAGATGCTGTGCTTGCACCCGGTCAGTTCTGGGTGGTGGCTTCCAAACCTTCAGCTTTTTACCTGCGGTATGGAATGGTAGCCTCGGGGAATTTTAAAAAGAATCTGTCCAACGGAGGTGAGGAGGTATTGCTTAGGAACCTGGAAGGCAATCCGGTGATCCATTTTATCTATTCAGATGAAGTCCCATGGCCTGTGAAGGCCGATGGTGACGGGTATTCGCTGGTATCGGCGGATTATTCTCCCACAGGAAACCCGGCAGAATCCAGTTATTGGAGAAGATCATTTAATCCGGGTGGTTCTCCTTTCGAAAATGATCCATTCCCCCTTAAGAATGATCATCCATCTCTGGAAAGTACTGATATTCAGATATATCCGAATCCAACAACAGGCATTCTTAACATTGTGCTTGCAGGGAGCGATACCGACAAACAGGCCGTTTTCAGCCTCTATGGAATCAAAGGTAATCTGATTCATCAGGTGGATCTCCCGGGAACCCGGATCATCAATCTGGAGGGACTAAACCTCTCTTCCGGGCTCTATATAGTCAGGATTCAAACAGGAGATCAGGTTCATACCCGGAAGATTATTTTCAGATAGACTGGCATTTATTGATGCCAATGCTAATCCTGCTGATTCCATGCGGAGTGAATAGAAAGATTTGATCAGGACCCGCTTTTGCTGAGCTTGTATAGAAATTTGCTGGTGCGCATAAGTATGGCTCCTCCGGTAAAGGCAGGTGTAGCCCAGATCTCACCATCCAGGGTGTTTTCGGAAACGATCTCTATTTCCGGACCAGCTTTTAAAACAATGGTACTCCCCCTGGTGGAGCTGATGTAGATATTTCCATCTGCATATATGGGTGATGAGTTGTATTTCCCTTTCAATTTCTTCGACCATACCGTTTCTCCGGTTTCTCCATCCAGGCACATTAATAATCCTTGTGAATTCACTGTGTAGAGCAGTCCGTCTACTACCACCGGGGTGAGCAGTTGCAGAATCGGTGACTTGACCCTCCATAGAATGTTTGTAGCTCCGATATCTCCTTTTCCGTTTGGGTCCACTGCAAACAATTCAGCATATTTTTTGCCATCCTCACCGGTTACAAATGCAGTGTAAAAGTATACGATCCCGTTGCTCTCCACAGGCATGGAGATGGTAGAATCTTCTCCTTGTATGATGCGCCAGACCTCGGCACCGGTTTCGGGGTCGTAAGCGATGCAAGCTGCCGATCCGTTGCTGATCATCAGGTCCCGGCCATTCACCTTAATTATAATTGGAGTGATATAGGCCTTTTTCCCGATTGTTACCATTGGATCGTACAACTCTTGAGGACGCTCGGTGAGCCAGATGGTTTCTCCTGTCTTTTTGTCCAGGGCATAAATGTGCTGTACATCTGTTCCTTCCATATGAACGATCAGCTTCTCATTGTACAAGAACAGGGATGACCCGGATCCCTGGATATGTTCACACTGGATATCGGTCCGCTTCCAAACAGTTTCGCCTGTTCGGGTATCGATGCAGGCGGTGCCATACCGGCCAAAATGTATATAAATAAAGCCTTCTTCAATGGCGGATGTTGGGGTGGCATAGGAGTTGATGGAGTGTTTCCGGTACAGGGTGTCAGGGTGGAATGTGATGAGGTTATGAATGATTTCCCCTGTTTTAAAATCGACACAAATGGACCTCATTTCTCTGTTTTCCTCTGTTGTCAGCCATACCTGGTCTCCATAGACCACAGGAGAGGACCAGCCCCTTCCTTCAATGGCAGTTTTCCACAGTATGTGGGTGGAATCGTTCCAGGTTACAGGAAACCCTTTCTCCGTTGAGATGCCATTCAGGTTCGATCCACGGTAGTGGGTTCACATAGGCAGCGGGTCCTGTGCATTTATTGAAAACGTTGATATAAAAATGGTAAAAAGCAGAATTGCGGCCTGATAACAAAAATACATATGTGTGGGGATGTTTTGTTTGTCCCCAATATACAAGAAAAACCAGAATTAATCTTTGACACACCTGACAGGAGTAGAATTTTGACGGTAGCCGTCTACTCTGTAAATCCGGGTTTCGTCGGTATGAAGGTAGCGATACCATGCCTGTGTCTCAAGGATGGAGGTGGAGGTCCAGAACAGGGCAAAGTCTCCAATACCAGAGGAGGAGCCGTCGTTCCATACCATTCCTGAGGGCAATGCTGAAAACAATACGGTGTTGGTGGCTCCTGTATTGGGAGCATTCCAGAAAGATGTTCCTCCGGATTTCAGTTGGCCCCCTTCGTCGGTACCTCTCCATGAGGTGCCATCGGATTCTTCCACTGTCATGCCCAGTGCTCTTTCCATAATTTTCCATTCAAGATCGGAAGGAATATGCCAGCCAGCAGGACAGACCCCCTGGGCCATCTCAACCAGGGTGTACTGCATCATCTCATCCCAGGTATACTGACCTCCGTAAGTATCACAATTGGAGATATCATTGTTGTAACAGTGCTTTTCAAGTATATCATTGTCTTGTTGAACATCAGAAACATCAACCATCACACCCACATTCAGGTTCTCCGCCATCCAACACTGTTCGCCAATGTTCACTGTAAAGTATGTTTGTCCATCACGCTCATCCACCAGTTGAGAACCACACATGAACAGTGTCCTGAATGCAACCGGGTCTCCATAACCGGTCCCTTCACTATTGGTGGCATATGCTCTCACGAAGTATTCTGTATTATGATCCAGGCCTGCTATTTCCATGTTGAAGGGTTCAGGATCATTACCGAACTCAATGGTGGGATCGGCAAGTGTAGGCTCAGGTTCAGTTGCACTCCAGCATAATCCTTTGGAAAGGATCGGAATCCCTCCATCACTGGCTATGGTACCTCCACACCAGGCAGAAAAATGTTCTATGGAGGAAACCATGTGCGTAACCACTTCTGGTGCTATGGGCTGTATTGGTGTGGTGAAGGAGTGCTCGTTCCCATAACCGGTCCCCATGCTATTGGTGGCGTAAGCCCTGATATAATATTTTGTATCAGGCTCCAGTGGGGCAAGATTACTTCCAAATTCACCTGGTCCGGAACCATCCGTGGTTTTTGCATGGCCAATGTTTGGTTCTGGTGAGGTGTTCCAGCATACGCCCCTTTCGGTGATCTCTGAACCACCATCGGAGAGAATGTTTCCCCCTGAATGTGCCGAATTGAAAGTGATCTCAGAAGGGCCTTGTGTTTCCAGGAATGGTTTTTCGAAGGGTGGGGTATCAAATGAGAGGGATTGACCGTATTCGGTTTCGCCACCGTCTGCAGCATAGGCCCAGACATGGTAGCTGGTACCCGGGGTTAATCCGTTAACAACATCTGTAAATTCACCCTTTGTTCTTTTCGAACCCATCTCACTACAGAAGGCAATATCGGCTATATTGGAGGTTAGGGAGAAGCAGAATCCATGCTGGGCTACTCCCTGATCTCCAACATCTAACAGGATGGCGCTTAATACACAGGATGTTTGTGATACCTCTTCGACCGTGCCTGTCTTTATTATAATCAGCCTTTCCGGTTCGATCTTTTTACAATTTGTCGAAAAAAAACCGAGCATAGCTGTAATCACGATGGCTAGTATGGTTATGGTCCTGTTTTTTCTCATTTGCAACGCCATGTCTTTAAGCTCCTTTACTGTTTTTTCAGAAAGATGAAATCACCTCCCTCATCGCCAACATTCTCAATTTCACCGTATTGTGGGATCACATCACTGTTGTTGATCACTGCAATTCGGAAACTGCTAAACAGTTGTTCCGAGGAGAGGTATGTTTCGTCATTCTCCTCCAGTCTCTGGATCAGGAACCGGGTAAAAGAACTTCGGTCTGGAACCTTGGTCAGGCTACCGCTGGTCATTGCCTTCCGGCTGGGGAGTTCATACAGTTTCTCATAGGCTTTCTCACGGTTGCCAAATGCCGACCTCATTTTGAAAATGGAGCCGCTGAAACAGGCGTCCGTGATGAGCAGTGTATGCTTGGAATTAATCTCTTTCAGGTAATCCACAAGGGTGCTGTTCCGGAACCAGTTGATCTTCACGTCCTCATCTGCATCGGAAGGCAACCAGTAACCGTTATTGGATTCCGGATCCCACACTCCATGCCCGGCATAAAAGATCAGAAGATTGTCCTCAGGCCCGATCTCATTTGACAGAGCATCCAGATTCCGTATGATAACTTCCCTGGTAGCGTTTTGGAGGAAACTGATATTCTCCTCATTGAAATTATAGTGATCAATGAGTGTTTGGCGTAGCTTTTCTGCATCCTTTACAGGGTTGTCCAGGTCCAGAATATTTTCATCCTTATAATTGTCGATCCCTATGATGAGTCCGTAATATGTGGCACTCTCCGATATTTTCTCCTGGAGTGTAACAACGGGAGGCGTGTAATCTACCACGAAAAAAACTTCCCGGAGATTCTCCTTTGTATCCATGGCAACAACCTTGAAATGATTATCTCCGGGGCTCAGTGTGAGCCGGGTAGTAAAGATTCCCGATTCAGTAAGGGTCCGAAAATCAGAATTGACCGATAAAAAGTTGATACCGGAACGATCGGTTACCTTTCCAATAAGGTCCAGTTCTTTCTGTTTTGAATAGAACCTGGTTCCCAGGTATATTTTTGGTGAAATCAGCTCAATGACCGGTGGTTCAGTATCAGGAATCTCCTTTACTTCAACTTTCGGCATGTTATTGATTCGTAAACTGGTCTTTGTGCTTTTCACCTCCTGTGCGGGTAGTGCGTGGCTACCCAGGATCAGGGCGGCAATGCATATGGAGCTAATTCGTTTCATTGGTTCCCGGTTATATGCTTCAACGTTCAGAATTTGTATCGCAATGCAATGAGAGGAGCAGATGACACCGGTTCAACTGTGGTGCCAACGGAAAATCCTTTATGATTTGCAGAGGGTTGATTCAGGTTCAGGTCGGAGGTGACTAAAAAGGTCCAGACCAGGTCGACGACCCATATGCCAATGGCCGTATACGCCAGCACTTCTGAAATTACATCCTGTTGCACTGCTTTGTTGTAAAGGTCATCCACATCCTCCAGACGACTGGAGTTTTTATAATCTTCATAACTTGAAGCAGCCTTATTGTTGAAATAGAGGGATCCGGCAATACATCCGTATCCAACCACACCTCTGATCCAGTGTGGTTTACCCGGATTAACCCTGGAGAGCCCCAGGCCCGGCAGAGCAACGGACTGGAGAATAATTGCGGATCGGTTAAAGGATTTGTTGACCGATGAATGTGATTCATCTGCCGGCTTGGCATCTTCTTTTGATTGCGGTTCATTTTCCACCATTGTCTCTTCGGTCACGGGTGGATCATCTGCCAGCTTGGCATCTTCGGTCTCTTGAGGTTTTTCTGCCACAGGTTCCTCTGCCACAGGTTCTTCTGCCACAGGTTCCTCTGCCACAGGTTCCTCTGCCACAGGTTCATCTACTATTGGCTCTATTACCACTGGCTCCACCACCACAGGAGGGGGTTCGGCAAGAGCGTAAACCTGAACAAAGATCTCTTCGTCCAGGAAGATACTGTCTGCTTTGATGTCCCAAAAAATCAGCTTGTTATAGCCCCCCAAAACATGTTCTCCGATATCTCCCGAAAGCGTTCTTGCATTTAAAAATCTGCCTTTTGCATCTGAAACCTCAACCCGGATGGAGAACTTTTCTGACTCTGAACTGTAGAGAATGTCGTAAGCAATATGGACCACATTATCATGCAGAGACAAATGTGGGTCGGAGACCATTGTAGCCGACTGGGCATGGCCAGGCTGGAAAGTGCATACCAGGATGGTGATTAGAATGAAGAGGACCGGTACTTTCATTGCTACACAGATTAGTCGACCAGATAAATTTAATGCGTAGGTGACTCAATCCCAAATATTATTTGATGAAAATATCATAATAGTATTCATCCATCCAGTAACCTGTTCATAAATAATTACGTATACATCAGTATTAGCTTTAATATTGATACACAATCGAATCAGTAATACAACAAGTCATGAAGGGAGTTAAACGTCTTATCATTGTCTTGACAATATTGGGAGCATTGTTGCCTGGTTACGCCCAAAATCTTGTTCAGAATCCAAGCTTCGAGGCGTTGCCAGATTGGGACAATCTCTGGATGTTATCTACGATTGTACCATCAACAAATACGGCTGTAGCCAAGGAAATTACAACTGATGCACACGAAGGATCAAAAAGTGTGGAGTTGAGCAATTCCGTCTTCCTCAAATGGACCTATTTTTATACGGACAGTGTGAATGCGCCGATCAGTTTTATTACAAACCAGAGATATGAGGTCAAGGGGTGGATAAAATCTGTTGAGGAGGGGAAAGCAGTAGCGTTGTCAATCGTTTGGAATGATAAGCTGGATGCATTGGTCTTTTACAATGGGAATCCTGATCCGGTTACCAATCCTGACTGGTTTATGGTCAAGGATACAATTACAGCCCTTGCAGACTATAATGATGGATTTTTAAGCCTCGGTTTCAGGGCCGATAAGAGTGGAAGCCTGCCTGTCGGTAAACTGTTGTTGGATGATTTTTCTGTAACCAGACTTTCCAGTAACCTGACTGATATTGTCGATTTCTCAATACCGGAACAAATCGGACCGGCAGTGATTGATGACCTCCTCCATACAGTTGTTGTTGAAGTTCCTTTTGGGACCAATGTGACAGCACTGGTTCCTGCCATCGATTTGTCGCTGGGAGCTACCATCAATCCTGCCAGTGATGTTGCTGGTGATTTTACAGTTCCTGTGGTCTATACGGTTACCGCTGAGGATGGAATTACTTCACAGGACTGGACTGTTACCATGACATTTGCACCTCCCTCCACTGAAACCGATATTTTGTCCTTTGTTTTAGCTCAGCAAACCGGTCCGGCGACCATTGATAACATGTTGCATACTGTTATTACTGAAGTCGCTTTCGGAACTGATGTTGAAGGATTGGTCCCAACCATTGATTTATCTCCGGGAGCAACCATTAATCCAGCCAGCGGAGCCGGTGTTGATTTTTCAGCTCCTGTGATCTATACTGTTACTGCAGAAGATGGAATTACTGCTCAAGTCTATATTGTTGCTGTAATGGTTTCAACCATATCAAACGAAACCGAAATCGTTTCCTTTAAACTGGCTGAACAGACTGCTCCGGCAACCATTGATAACCTGTTGCATACAATATCCATAGGTGTTCCCTTTGCCACCGATTTGACGGCGTTGGTTCCAACCATTGCCTTATCTGCAGGAGCTACCATAAATCCCGCCAGCGGAGATACAGTTGATTTTTCAGCACCGGGAGTCTATACAGTAACTGCAGAGGATGGTACCACCACGCAGGATTGGAGCGTGACTGTTGTTGAGTCTTTCAACACAGCAACAGATATAGTTTCCTTTACCTTTGCAGAGCAAGCTGGACCAGCGACCCTCGATAACATGCTGCATACGGTTTCCATGGAAGTTCCCTACGGGACCGATGTGTCTGCACTTGTTCCAACCATTGGATTGTCGGACAGTGCCTCCATTGTTCCGGCGAGCGGTGCTGTCACTGATTTTTCAGTTCCGGTTGTTTTCACGGTCACCGCTGATGATGGGATTACCATACAGGACTGGAAAGTAGCTGTTGTACTGCTCCCCAATACAGAAACAGATATCGTAACGTTTACCCTGATTGATAAGGCCGGACCGGCAACCCTCGATAACTTTTTGCATACGGTTTCCATCGAAGTTCCCTACGGGACCGATGTGTCTGCACTTGTTCCAACCATTGGATTGTCGGACGGTGCCTCCATTGTTCCGACTAAAAGAGTCGCTACTGATTTTTCAGTGCCGGTTGTTTATTCGGTCACTGCAGAAGATGGGGTCACCACTCAGGATTGGACAGTAACGGTGGTTATAATGCCTAATACCAAAGCAGATATCGTTGATTTTTCACTGGCCCAACAGACTGGTCCGGAAACCATTGATAACCTGCTGTACGTGGTCACCGTCGAGGTTCCTTATGCTACTGATATATCGGCTCTGGTTCCCACGATCCGATTATCGGCAGGTGCTACAGTGGCTCCAGTAAGTGGCGTTGCTGCTGATTTTTCAGTGCCGGTTGTTTATTCGGTCACTGCAGAAGATGGGGTCACCACTCAGGATTGGACAGTAACGGTGGTTATAATGCCTAATACCAAAGCAGATATCGTTGATTTTTCACTGGTCCAACAGACTGGACCTGCTATTATCGATAACAACTTACATACGGTATCCATTGAAGTTGAGAAGGAAACTGATGTATCTGCATTGGTTCCCTTAATAAGTGTATCCGAAGGGGCTGCCATTGATCCGGTAGGTGGAGTATCTGCTGATTTTTCAGCTCCGGTAATTTATACGATTACTGCAGAGGATGGGATCATCTCTCAGGAATGGACCGTATCTGTCACGGTGGATCCTGCAGTTTCTGTTAAATCCGAATATGCATCTATATCTATTAATGTTTATCCCAATCCGGCAAGAGAAGTGGTCTATGTTGAGGTGTCCCAAGGCGGAGATATATATTTGCGTGATATCATGGGAAGGGTGGTGACCACCATTCATGATGCATCCACGAAAACAACCATTCCTGTATCTGAATTGGAAAGAGGGACCTATTTTATCCAGGTGATTAGAAACAGTTCCAGCCAGGTATCTAAAATAATCCTTGAATGATGGATTAACTTAATCTTCAAATGCCGCATCAAAATCGATCTCTGATGGTGGGAAATCGATGGTTTTCACAAATGTACATGCTTCAGTGGCGCCATGTTCCCGGTCCATCCCACTATCCTCCCATTCGACCGAGAGAGGGCCCCTGTAACCGATCCGGTTCAGCGTCCGTATGATCTCTTCAAACTGGATCTTTCCCCGGCCCAATGACCTGAAGTCCCAGTAGCGGCCCGGGGTTCCGAATTCCGTGTGACCTCCGAAAACCCCAGCTTCTACAGGTAGATCCGACCAATACACATCCTTCATATGCACATGGTAGATGCGGTCACTGAAAGTATTGATAAAAGATAGATAGTCCACTCCCTGGTATCCCAGGTGCGATGGATCGTAGTTGAAACCAAAAGCAGGGTGGTTATCCAGTGCTTTCAACGCTTTGCGTGCTGATGCGATATCAAAAGCGATCTCGGTAGGGTGTACTTCCAGTCCGAACCGGACCCCCATCTTCTGATAGGCATCCAGAATTGGTTTCCATTGTGAAGCAAATTTTCTAAATCCTTCTTCGATCATGGATGCTGGAGTGGGAGGGAAGCCATACAACATATGCCATATGGGGCTTCCTGTAAATCCATTGACTACCGGGACACCCAGTCTGACAGCAGCCTCACCGGTTTTAATGATCTCTTCTGCAGCTCTCTGATTTACCCCTTCCGGGTCGCCATCCCCCCAGACGTAATCAGGTAAAATACTTTTATGTCGTTCATCAATCCTATCCGATACTGCCTGACCCACAAGGTGTGTGGAGATAGCGTATACCTTCAATCCGAATTTTTCCAGCAAAGCCCTCTTCTCTTTGCAATATTGTTCGTCTGCTTTGCTTACCTCAAAATGATCCCCCCAGCAGGCAAGTTCTAATCCGTCATAACCAAATGATCTGGCTTTTTCACACAAGGTTTCAAGGGAAAGGTCGGCCCACTGGCCCGTGAATAGTGTTACAGGTCTTTTCATGGTATTTTGTTAGTGGTTCGTTTGTGATTCGTTTGTGATTCGTTTGTGATTATCGGTTAGGTAGCTTAGCGGTTAAGAGGTTAGCAGTTAAGAGGTTAGGAGTTAGGTAGGTTAAAGTTCGCGCACCCATATGTTGCGGTAAGAGACAGGGTTGCTGTGTTCCTGTAACATCAAGGGTAGTTTACCTGGATGGGATTTGTATTTGGGTTTACCGATAAATGCGGTTGGGCCCTTCAATTCTACATGGTTCTGGACCAGGATTCCATTTTGGATTACGGTCATGTAGGCTGGCGACTCCAGGGATCCATCCTCCTTGAATTGAGGGGCAGTAAAGATAATATCATAGGCCTGCCATGTTCCCGGTGGAAGGCATGCATTCACAAGTGGTATATGTTGCTTATAAATGCTGCCTGCCTGGCCATTATAATAGGTCTTATTTTCATAGGAGTCCAGTACCTGCAACTCATATTTTCCCATAAGGAAGATCCCGCTGTTCCCACGACCCTGCCCATCACCTTTCATGACTTCAGGGGTACGCCACTCCACATGAAGCTGCACATCTCCAAAGCTCTTTTTTGTTTTAATACCACCAGACTTGGGAACCACGGTAAGGAATTCTTCCGCTATCCATTTGACCGCTCCCTTTTTTTCAGCAACCCAGTTATCCAGGTCTCCGGTGCCACCATATAGCATAATTGCATCGGATGGGGGCTGGGTGCCCGTTCCCGGTGTAACGACCGCCGGTATTCTGGACCAGCTTTCTGTCTCTTCAGGCTCCTGACAATGGATGTTTAAAACAACAGTTGAGAGTATTAAAAGGGTGATGATTTTTTTCATAATTTTTGTAGTTGTTGGTTTACTTAAAAACTAATCTGCTAATTTAATAAAGATTATCAATTGTGATTAAAGGACCAATTTTGTATTTTTATTTGATTTTGCTTACAAATTGAGATCTATTTTTGCTGCATGCTGGTTTTCAGAATCTAAAACTTTAACCATGCGTTATCTATTTTTTTTAACAGGCATTGTTTTTTGTTGTACTGTCAGATTAGCGGCCCAGCAAGAGTACCAACCAACTTTTGAAGACACATTACAGGTCTATGAGGAGCTTTTTAATTACGATGAGCCGCTCCATCTCACGATGAAATGTGATCTTAAGACTTTCAGGAAGACACGACGACAGGAGAAATATCAGCCGGCAGAATTGACCTGTCATGTGAATGATACCTTTCAGGTAACTCACCCTGTCAGGATCAAGGCTCGGGGTT
>JAUVKN010000178.1 GCA_030596245.1 Bacteroidia bacterium
GCCTCTCTGGATGTGATGGGACCCTGGGCTGCCATAGCCCTGAACTGCTCCCTCTATTCAATTGCCCATTTTTATAAGGGTCCACGTGAAGCCTTTGGCGCCATTCCGCTGGGGATAATGCTCTGTTACCTAACCCTGCTCACGGGTAATATCTGGACTGCTGTGATCATCCATTCTGTCATGGCTCTGTCCAACGAATGGTTCTCGATCGGGGCAAATCCTGATCTCATGGTAAAAGTTAGAAAGTAGGAGTTGTGATAGTATTTGTTACAGGGGCAACGGGATTTATCGGGATTCAACTGGTCAAACGATTGGTTGGAATGGGGAATACAGTCCATGCCCTTTATCGTTCCGAAAAGAAAGCTGATCTGATCAGGATTAAGGGGGTAATACTGTTTAAAGGGGATATTCTGGATAAGGATTCTCTGGCCAGGGCCATGATTGGATGCAGTCAGGTTTATCACACAGCAGCATTTGCGGGTGTTTGGGCGAAAGATCGTGGTTTGGTTTTTCGGCTCAATGTTGAAGGCACCCTTAATGTGATTGATGCTGCAAAAAATAGTGGTATCAACCGTGTGGTTGTCACCTCAACGGCCGGTATCCTGGGCCCGTCAGATAAGGTCCCTGTGAATGAATCAAGTCCGCCCCTCTCTTCATTCTTCACTCTATATGAAGAATCCAAATTTCAAATGGAACAGGAAGTTATGAAGCGGAATGAAACTGTTCCTGAAGTGGTTCTTGTAAATCCCACCCGGGTATATGGTCCGGGATTTCTGAGTGAGTCAAATGGGGTGACAAAGATGATCAAACAGTATGTAGAAGGCAGGTGGAGACTTGTTCCCGGGAATGGAGAGAGTTTGGGTAACTATGTCTTCGTGGAGGATGTGGTAACAGGTCACCTGCTTGCCATGGAAAAAGCCAAGCCAGGGGAGCGGTATATACTTGGCGGGGAGAATATCTCCTACAATCAACTCTTTCAATATACCAGGGAGACAAGCGGCATAGATAAAAGGCTATTTAAAATACCCCTCTGGGTGATGCTTTTAGCCGCTGTACTCATGAAGGGAATCTCCAGAATTACAGCTCAACCACCCTTAATAGTCCCAAATCTGGTACGAAAATTTAACCACAATTGGATCGTATCCTCTGACAAAGCAATCTGTGATCTGGGCTATAATCCTATGGGGGCAAAAGAGGGTATTGAGCACACAATATCCTGGCTAATGTCAAACTACAACAAAAAAGAGACAGCATTATGAAACATCTCATCACTTTTCCAATATTGCTCTTAGCAATGAACATGTTACTATCCTGCACGGGTGTACAAAAGTCAGATGAAGGAAAAAAGAGCAGTGAGGGTCCCGTAAAGGAATATCCCAAAACAGGTTTTGTGGAGCGATATCACTCTTCGCTTGATCAGATTATCGCAAGCGGGGAGCAACCGGAAATCCTTGCTGAAGGATTCGATTGGTCGGAGGGCCCACTCTGGTTACCTGACCAGCAGATGGTGATCTTCTCTGATATTCCAAAAAACTCTATCTATCAATGGTCTGAAATGGATGGTCTGAAGCTTTACCTTAAGCCCTCTGGGTATACCGACACCATCTCCCGGGGAGGTGAAACCGGATCTAATGGATTGTTGCTGGATCAAAAAGGGCGCCTCGTTTTGTGCCAGCACGGAGACCGAAGAATGGCCTGGATGAATGCTCCACTGGACCAACCCGAAGCTGCATATAAAACCATCGTTGACCGTTGGGAAGGGAAACGATTCAATTCTCCCAATGATGCTGTATTCGCCAACAATGGTGATCTTTTTATAACCGATCCTGCCTATGGTATGGAACTTCGTTACAAGGATCCAAAACGAGAAATGAATTTCACAGGGGTATTCAGATATGGCATCGATGGAGAGATCACACTGCTTACAGATCAAATGAGCGCTCCCAATGGCATTGGTTTATCACCCGATGAAAGCTTATTATATGTTGCCAATTCCGGTGGTGGTAAAAACTCCTTCTGGATGGCATATGATTTTGCCACTGATGGTTCATTGACCAACGCCAGGGTTTTTCATGATGCCAGTGTTGCATCAGATACACTTAAAGGAGCTCCGGATGGATTGGTCGTGCGTTCGGATGGTATTATATTTGCTACAGGCCCTGGCGGTGTCTGGGTTTTCAATTCCGGTGGCGAACACCTGGGTACAATTATGACCGGAGAGGCTACTTCTAATTGTACCCTTGATGCGAATAATCAATACCTTTATATGACAGCCGATATGTGCCTGATGCGCATTAGGTTACAATAGTTTCAGTTACACAGCCGGGATTGTCCATGGTTTTCGATATTCAGGTACCAGGTAGCTGTTAGCCTCAGCATCATTGATGAATTTGCTATTGGCATCATCCCAATACAACCTTCTACCGGTTTTATAGGCAACATTCCCCAGATGACAGGTTTTTGCTACCCCGGCGGCAATCTCAATGGGACAATTCAACTTTGCACCGGTCTTAATGGCATCAATGAAGTTGACCATGTGATTTTCCAGGCCCTTTCCATCCCCCCTTATCAAATCAACTTTCTCAAGGGTAGGATTGCCTCCTTTGGGTTCAGGAATTACTTCCCATCCCCCCCGGTCCACCACCAGGGTACCATCATTGCCCACGAAGCCAACTCCATGTGAGCGGCCATAATAACCACCATCGATCCCAATACCATGGTCCCATAGCAAGGTGAAATCATCAAATTCGTAAAGGGCCTGTTGGGTATCAGGGGTCTCACAGGCATCGTCCGGATAAGCAAATTTGCCTCCAAGTGACATCACGGATTTAGGGGCATACCTTTGCATTCCGAACAGGGCATAATCGACAATGTGAACTCCCCAATCGGTCATCATTCCTCCCGCATAATCCCAGAACCATCTGAAAGTAAAATGGAATCTGTTTTTATTGAAGGGTTTTTTAGGCGCAGGTCCCAACCAGAAATCATAATCCACACCCTCAGGTACAGGGGAATCAGGCACCACTGGAACGGAACCCATCCAGCCCTGGTATGACCATGCCCTCACCGTACGTATTTTACCAAGTTTCCCCGAATGTACATAGGCAATGGCATCCTGCCAATGCCTGTCACTGCGCTGCCATTGCCCGATCTGTACCACGCTCTTATACCGTGCTGCTGCCCGCTCCATAATGTTGCATTCTTCAATAGAATTGGCCAGAGGCTTCTCACAATAAATGTTAAATCCTTCCTGGGCTGCATAGACAAATGGTATGGTATGCCAGTGATCGGGAGTGCCAATAATGATCACATCCAGCCCTTTGTGCTCCAGCAACTCCCGGAAATCCTTATACCCCTTGGGGGCCTTACCCTGAATCTTCTTCACATCACTGATCCGTTGCTGTAACACATTTTCATCCACATCACACAGTGCGGCACACGCTGTGTTAGGCTGACCAAGGAAAGCTTTCAAATCTGCAAAACCCATTCCTTTAACACCAATCACACCACAAACCAGTTTTTCATTGGCCCCCAGTATGCCAGCTCTTAAGGTGGGGAATGAGGATGTGATGCCGATTGCTGCAGTTGCTGCTGCAGATTTTTTAATAAAATCTCTCCTGTTGGTATGCATGTGATTTTAGGTTTAGTTGGTAAATTTCTGAATTTAAGGATCTGGCTAAATATAGCTTTTTTCACTTGGAAACTGGAGCGAAAAGTGAGTTGCCATTGTTGAATTTCCGATCCAGCAACAAATCCACTACCTGGACACCATTCATCATGGTGCCATATAATCCATGGGCAAATTTCGGTTGATAAAGGTTTTCGATGGGCGTTTTCATGGACAAACGTTTGGGTCCGAATTGCGTTACCAGAGAAGCCATGTCATAAAGGCTTCCGGTTGGCGATCCTGAATATCGGGCATAGGTAGCAGGGGTTGAGATATCCTTTACCACAATATGCTTACTCAGGTTGGGTATGAAATATTTCTCGGTAATATTGATAAAGAAATCACCCCACCGTTCCTTTTCCTTCTTGTACCGCTCGTAATCATTTTCCCTCCACTCTGTCCAGCCATTCAGGGCAAAGGGAGTGCACCGGATGGTAATGGTGTTCTTTGCCCCTGTGGTAAGCGACGGACAGATGACTGCAGCGTGGAAGCAATCCTCAGAAAATGCGTTATCTCCTGCCAGGAAGCCATCGAACAATTTCTCAGCTGTACCCAGCCCGGTGGAAACCACATTGTAGGGATAGTCCAGGTCAAGTTTGGTCATATCGATCTTATCATCCAGACCCAATGCCACATTGATGGAGGATGTTGACATAATGATATTTTCCAGCCGTTCAACATATTTGGAAGGCAGGTGCTCATCCCCCACCAGTTTTCGCATGGCAAGCATCGGATCAACTGTAGTAATGATCTTATCTGCCCTGATGATCCCGTCACTATCCTTAAGCTTCACCCCTGTTGCTTTTCCGTTCTCAACAATAATCTTTTCCACCTCTGAATCAAATAGAATTTCCCCACTCCGCTCCTGGAAAAGTTGAGCCATTTTTGCAGGAAACTCATCAAAGTATCCATAGGGACGAAAACACCGGGTCATGGATGAAAGCATGGCTCCGGTGGCAAGGATGGCAGACGCCCTGGCTGACGGAACCCCGGAGAAAGAGGTAAATGTCTCCATCACTTCCCTTAATTTGGGATTGTTGATCCCGAACTTATCCAGCAATCCTGAATAGGTGCGATTCAGGTTAGCCACAACTTTTGGAGCCTGAAACGGAATGATCAGTTTATCCTTCAGTTTGGAATGTGCTTTCAGCTTTCGAACCTGCTTGAACATCTCTACAGAATATTCCATTAAAGCCCTGATCTTACCAGCATCTTCCGGGAATTTCTCAACCAGGTAATTGGTGAAATTTTCGGATCCGGCAGGGATCTTATACTCCTCAACATGATCCCCGTCTACCACCAACCGCCGCATGAAATTCCCTTTAAACTGTTTAAGATCCAACTCAATCTCCAGATAATCCAGGATATCAATGATATCCGGAAAAAGCTGGGTGGTTTCAAACACATATCCACTGCGTTCATATGCTGTACTGTAACCACCCGGATAACTATTTTTCTCAATGATAAGGGTTCTCTTTCCCTCCGTATTTTTCAACCACATCAAGCCTGTGGAGAGTCCGCTCAGGCCAGATCCAATGATTACCAAATCGTATTTATCACCATTGGAAAAGTTTGAAGTCAACTCATCCCTTTTCAGTTTCACTGTATTTGTCATGACATTTTGTTAAGGATTAATATTCCCAATTTACAACAAATGAATGAAGAATGAAGTGTCAGAAAAAAGTTAAACTGATCACCTTACTCTGGATTTGTATTCTATTCTTCCATACATTTGATTAATTTTAATTGCACCTGAATCAACAAAATCATCATGAACTTCTCCGAAAATTCCCAATATTGCATGAGATCCCATAACTGTTGTCCTTCTCAGAATATGGATGATCCACACTCTGATTACATAAGCCGCAGGAAGTTTATCAAAGTTGCAGGGGGTTCAACCCTGTCTGTTGCTGCTCTGTCAGGCCTGTCCTGGTCGGCTCTTGCTGGTTCACCTCTTAAAGAACAGTTTGGTATTGTTCGGAAAACCCTGGTGGTAAAGCCAATTCTGGTCTATAGCACGCCAGAATATAAGCATCAGACAAGCTGGAGGGCATGGGGAGGGATTCAGACTGAGAAAGATGCTGATGAAGAGATCTCCAGAATAAAAGGAGAACAAAGCAAACTGCAATCTATAGCGGATTTTCCTTTAAAATTCTTACCTGTAACCGGCATTAAAGGTCCTGCCGGTATTGAAGGAATCAGTGACCTGGAATCTGCCGATGTATTCCTGATTTATGCAGCAGGTGGAGGGATGGACACCTTTGATATCCTGCATAAAATGAAGAAAGAGATGATCTTCTTCTGCCGGCATAAATCAGGTCCCGTTTATCTATGGTATGAAATAATCAGTCCACGATATCTCAGGCAACATACTGACAAGCTCGCCATATCTGGCATAGACGAACAGGATGTTGTGATCGATAACCAGGATGAGATACTATGGCGTTTAAGGGCTTTGTGTGGGTTGAAAAACACTTTAAATACAGGGATCATTGCCATTGGTGGCCCAGGTGCATGGGCACAACCCAGAGGAGTAGTTCCAGGACTGGTCGAGGAGAAATTCAAGTTCAACATTCATACCTTATCCTATGATGAGCTGGGAAATCTTATTGGTGAAGCCCGCAAAGATAAATCCGCCGTTAGTCGTGCTCAAAAACGGGCAGCCGAATATCTAGGTGAAAACGGTATCACTTTAGAAACCAATCGCAATTTTGTGGATAATTGTTTTCTATTGGATGAGGTCTTTCGAAAGATTATGGATAGTGCAAACTGCCGGGCACTAACCATAAATGGTTGTATGGGAACGATTATGCCTCTTGCTGAAACATCAGCCTGCTTGACACTCAGCTTGTTGAATGATGCTGGATATCTTTCATTCTGTGAATCTGATTTTGTGGTGATCCCGGCTGGCATTTTACTGGCCAATATATCAGGAAAGCCTGCGTTTTTGAATGATCCAACCTATCCTCATGACGGGATCATTACCCTGGCTCACTGTACCGCCCCCAGGCGAATGGATGGTCAGAACAAAGAACCAGCAAGGATTCTTACACACTTTGAATCTGACTACGGAGCAGCACCTAAGGTTGAAATGCATAAGGGACAGATCGTAACCAACATCATACCTGATTTTCAGGTCTCACATTACATGGGTTTAAAAGGGACCATTGTGGATCATCCTTTTATGGATATCTGTCGCTCTCAAATTGACATCAGTTTTGATGTTGACAGTCATACCCTGGCTAAACGGATGCCCGGATTTCACTGGATGACCGTGTATGGGGATTATATCCGGGAAACTGGTTATGCACTAAAACGGCTCGGGATCGAATGGGAACAACTTTAGCGAGGACCAAGAATTACGCAGATATGGGTCCTGGAAATTTTCATTAACCCAGCAAAATCTCTGCATCAATATCCAGTTTTTGATGCATGAGCCGAGCTACCTTTAGCGTAGGTTCGGATTTTCCATTCAAATATTCACTGATGCGGGGAGGGCTTATTCCCAATAGTTCGGCAACCTCCTTTTGGGAGAGTTTCATCTCAGACATTCGTTCCTGAACCATCTCAATGAGGGTGGGTGGTTCAATGGGATAATGCTTCTCCTCGTAGTCGGCCACCAGAAGTGAAAGAATCTCTAACTCAACCATATCTTGATCGTAACGGGGTGTATCATCACCGACAAATTCAAGGAGTTCTTCAATCCGCTCCATAATCCGTTCATATTGTATTTCACTTGTTAGCTCCACCATGATTTCTAAATTTCTTTACAATTGATCTGATCATATTGCGCATGTGTTCCCACAAACCTGATGTATACAATCTGGGTAGTGAACAATATCTTGGCAACAACCCTGTACCGGTTCCCCTTGATATTAAAAACATACCTGTAGTTTCCCACATAGTCCACCCCAGGGAAAACCCTCCTTAGTTCATGGATATTTGATGGTCTCAACCACGTCAAGCGCCTGTACCATGACCTTAACTGAATACTACTGTCAGGATGCTCCTGAATGAACTCTCTTATGCGTTTATAAGATATCACATGCATTTATCAATTATTACAAATTTAGTAACTAACTTTTATAATTCAAAATCTAATCTAACCGGACCATCCTTCCCTGTCCAGGTTGCGGTAGTTGACTGCCTCGGCCACATGGGAAGCCTGGATATTTTCACACTCTTCCAGGTCAGCGATGGTACGGGCCACCTTCAGAATCCGGTCATAAGCACGCGCCGAAAGTCCTAACCGTTCCATGGCCATTCGAAGGATCGATTGTCCGGCCCGGTCGACCTCACAGTGCTGCTTCCGCAGGGTAGGTCCCATCTGTGCATTGCTGAAGACATTGTTTATCGAGTCAAACCTTTTCTGCTGGATCATCCTTGCTGCAATAACCCGGTTACGCATGACTTCGCTTCTCTCTGCATCGCCCTGCTTTGACAACTCCCTGAATGTTACCGGAACCACCTCCATATGAATATCGATCCGGTCAAGCAACGGACCGGAGATCCGGGAGAGGTATCTTTTGATGATCCCGGGTCCGCAACTGCACTCCTTCTCAGGATGATTATAAAATCCGCAGGGACAGGGGTTCATGGCAGCCACCAGCATAAAATCCGACGGATAAACTACCCGGTAATTGGCTCTGCTTACATGAATCTCACCCTCCTCCAGCGGTTGCCTCAAGACCTCCAGCACATGTCTCCTAAACTCAGGTAATTCATCCAAAAAGAGAATTCCATTGTGGGCCAGGGAGATCTCCCCGGGTTGCGGGGAACTTCCTCCCCCGATCAGGGCGATATGCGAACTGGAGTGGTGAGGTGTTCTGAAAGGCCGTGTCCTGACCAGGCCTTCATCGGGACCTACCCTTCCGGCTACAGAATGAATGATGGTGGTTTGCAGGGATTCATCCATCGACATGGGCGGTATTATGGTGGATAACCGCCTTGCCAGCATAGTCTTTCCCGATCCCGGTGAACCGATCAGGATCAGATTGTGATTTCCGGCTGCAGCGATCAGCATGGCCCGCTTCACCGCTTCCTGTCCCC
>JAUVKN010000107.1 GCA_030596245.1 Bacteroidia bacterium
ACCAAAAACCAGGAACGCCTCACGCTGGCCATTATGGGAAGGGTTCAGAGTTGGGATAACGCCTGGGACCTTAACGCCATGTCCACCTACAATACCATTACTTCCCTGGCAGAATCTCCTCTGCAGGAGGGGTTGATCTATGCGGGAACGGATGATGGTATCATTCAGGTGACAGAGGATGGAGGAGATCACTGGAAAAAGTTGGAGGTTGGATCCATTGAGGAGATTCCCCAAACAGCTTTTGTCAATGATATCAAGGCGGACCTGTTTGATGCAAAAACCGTGTATGCTGCATTGGATAATCATAAATTCGGGGATTTCAAGCCCTACCTTCTTAAAAGCACAGATGCAGGAAAGAGCTGGAACAGCATTGTCGGGAATCTGCCGCAACGTACCCTGGTGTGGCGACTGATTCAGGACCATGTGAACCGTGATCTGTTGTTTGCAGCTACTGAATTCGGAATCTATTTCACGATCGATGGTGGAGAGAAGTGGATCAAACTCACAGGTGGGACTCCAACCATCTCATTCAGGGATATTACCATACAGCGTCGTGAAAACGACCTGGTGGCTGCCTCTTTTGGAAGGAGTTTCTTTGTCCTGGACGATTATACCCCCCTTAGAGATGTTTCCACTGCCCTCCTGGATCGGGATGCAGTGTTGTTTCCGGTAAAAGATACCTGGTGGTATATTCAAAAAAATATGGTAAGTGCACAGGGTTCAGCAGATTACGTAGCTGAGAATCCACCTTTTGGGGCACTGTTCACGTACTATTTAAAAGAAGATAAAACTACCCTTAAAGAGAAGAGAAAAGAGAGAGAACGAGAATTGGAAAAGCAGCAAGTGGATATTCCGTTTCCGGGATGGGAGGCCCTGGACGAGGAGAAGCTTGAAGATAAACCCATCCTATTGTTTACCATTAAGGATGACCAGGGAAATATTGTCAACCGTGTCACTGCGCCTGCGAAAAAAGGAATGCACAGGATAAACTGGAACCTCAGGCATTCGTCAAAACAAACCATTGGCCTGAATGCTCCTGATGAGATAACATCCTCTTCTGGTTTTATGGTAACTCCAGGGCACTATTCTGTAGCATTGTCCATTATGTCAGACAAGGAGGTTTTTCAATTGGCAGAGGAACAGGATTTTGAAATCAAACCGTTACGTGAAGGAGCATTGCAGGGATCTACATACGATGAGTTGGAGAAGTACAGGACCGAGGTCCAGGCGTTGCAACAGGATCTGAACGCGGTTAGTAACCTGCTTAACCAGGGAAAGAAGAAGATCCAGGCCCTGAAACAAGCCTGTTTCCGGATCAATCGGGAGACTCCTGAATTGCTGAACAGGATCTACGAGGCGGAAGCAGCCCTGCAGGATATGGACAGGCAATTAAATGGAGAGAGCTCTAAAACGGAGGTAGGTGAAAAACAGACAGCCACTCCAGGTGCAAGATTTTCAGTCGCTTCAATGGGCTTATCCACATCCTATGGGCCAACGGATCTTCACAGAGAGAGCCTTGCATTGGGCATAAAAGAGGTTGAACCAATTAAATCGGGCGTTGAGGAGTTGACCAATGAAACTTTACCACAGCTTGAACGCGAACTTAAAGAGGCTGGTGCTCCCTGGATCGAAGGACAATGAGGCCCCCATTATTTAACGGAATAATTATCTAAATTATCATGAGAAGTTTTAATATTCATTCTATTTTCCAATCCAGGCTGCGATGCACTTCCTGCCTTGCCGGGATCATTCTCTTGGCCTCTGTGGTCTCAACCTATTCTCAGGGTACAAGGCTGTTGCGCCAGCCAACAATCAGCACCACCCAAGTCTCATTCACTTATGGAGGAGATATCTGGATTTCAGAACTCAATAATACAAACCCTGCTGTACGAATCACCAGCACTCCTGCGGTTGAAAGTAATCCACATTTTTCTCCCGATGGAAAATGGATTGCTTTTTCATCCAACAGATCCGGAAACAGGGCAGTATATGTTGTTCCATCTGAGGGTGGTGACGCAACCAGACTTACCTGGAATCCGGGTCCTGCCACTGTTCGGGGCTGGACCAACGACGGGAAAGCGGTGCTTTATGCATCAATCAGAGAAACGGCTCCAACCGGATATGATCGACTGTGGACCGTACCAGCCGAAGGTGGAATTTCGCAACTTCTCACAGCTCAGTGGGCGACCAATGGTTGTTTCTCACCTGATGGTGAGGAGATCATCATTGACAGAGTACGTCGCTGGGATGTGGAATGGCGTGCCTACCGAGGGGGGCAAAATACTCCATTAATCATTCTTAACCTGAATGATTTATCCGAAACATTGCTTCCCAATGAATCGACCACCGACATTCTACCACTATGGTTGGGAGAAGAGGTCTATTTTCTATCGGACAGGGATTGGACAGCAAATATATGGTCATACTCTCCTGAAACCGGAAATCTCAATCAAATCACAAAGTTTGAAGGAACGGATGTAAAATGGCTCTCCGGAAATGGTAAAAAGCTTGCTTTTGAACGAGAAGGTTATTTGCATACGCTGGATACTGAGACCGGTGAAAGCAAGCAATTGCATATTACTGTGAATGGTGATTTTCTCTGGGCGGAAACCACGTGGGAAAATGTAAGCAAGAGCATCAGATCTGTCTCACTCTCGCCCACGGGAAAACGGGTAATCATGGAGTCACGCGGTGAAATATTTACCATCCCCACTGAACACGGAGATGCCAGAAATATCACGCATAATTCCGGAGCTGCTGAACGTGCTCCTGTCTGGTCTCCCAAAGGAGATCAAATTGCATGGTTTTCAGACATCGGAGGGAAAGAGTACGGCCTGATGATTGCAGCCCAGGATGGTTTAACCGAATCAAAAAGAGTATCCATAGGAGAATCAAAAATGGCGTGGGAACCTACCTGGTCACCCGACGGGAAATATATTGCATTTACCGATGATGATGTGAGGATCAGGATTGTGAATATTGAATCTGAAGAGGTACGGACCATTGATGTGGGAGGAACCAATCTCGAACGTGGCTCCATGGGCCTCTCTTGGTCACCCGACTCAAAGTGGCTGGCATACTCTAAAAGTGGAAAGAATCAATTCAGGCGTATCATGATATGGTCAGAGAAGGATGATTCGATTCGGGGAATAACCAATGCATTTGCTGACTCCCATTCTCCCTCATGGGACCTGGATCGCAGTCATCTCTATTTTCTGGCCAGCACCAACCTTGCACTTGGTTCCGGCTGGGCCAACACCAGTTCCATGGCATCCAGACCGGAATATGGAGTCTATATTGTGAATTTGAAAAAAGATGACCCATCACCGTTCAAACCCCGCAGTGATGAAGAGAATTCAGAAGAGGATAAAAGTGCTGAGAAAGAGAAAGATTCGGAGAAGGATAAGAAAAAGTCCTCAAAAGAAGATAAGGAATCAGAGGAGTCAGACACCATCAAGAGAAAACCAATTACCATTGATTTTGATGGAATAGAACGGCGAATAGTTGTCCTTCCAATGCCTGAGCGTAACTACCGGGCGCTCCTGAATGGACCCAGCGGCTCTGTATTTGTGGGTGAACGGAAACCCGATAGCAAGGGCTTGGTGTTACATAAATATTTATTAAAGAAACGTGAAGTAAAGGAGTATGCCAGCGGGGTCGAGCAGGTTTCAATTTCAGCAGATGGAAAGAAGATCCTTGCAAGGATCGGGGGCAACTGGAAGGTGATGGATGCTGCCAAGGATAAAGGAGGTGACGCGAAATCTCTTGCGATAAATTTAAATGTAAATGTGAATCGAACAGAAGAGTGGCAGCAAATGTTTGAAGAAGCGTGGAGGTATGAGCGGGATTACTTCTATGACCCCAATATGCATGGCCGCGATTGGGAGGAGGTGCATGGTCGGTATGCACCCCTGGTTCCTTTTGTAAAACACCGTGCAGATCTGAACTATCTGCTTGATCAGATGAATGGGGAGCTCTCCGTAGGTCATAGTTTTGTGGGTGGTGGTGATTTCCCGGATGTTGAAACCTCCAGGTTGGGGCTTCTGGGTGCAGATTTGGTGATCCATCAGGGGCAATGGAGAATCCAGAGGATCTACACCACTGAAAGCTGGAATCCAGGTCTGTCCAGTCCGCTTGACAGACCGGGTATAAAGATCCGGGAGGGCAATTACGTGGTGGGTATCAATGGAAAAGAGTTGACGGCAACAGACAATCCCTATCATTTTCTTGATGGAACCATGGGACGTCAAACTGTGCTGCACATCAATGAAGAACCGGCATTTGAGGGAGCGTGGAAGGAGATTGTGAAACCCATCAGAAGCGAATATGCCTTGCGCCAGAGGGCCTGGGTTGAAGACAACAGGCGTCTCGTGGATAGCCTCTCCGATGGCAGGCTTGCTTATGTTTGGGTTCCCAACACAGGGACACCCGGTCTTGTCTCTTTTGACAGATATTTCTTTGCACAACAGGACAAAGAGGGTGCTGTCATTGATGAGCGTTTCAATGGTGGTGGATTACTGGACGATTATATGGTGGATTTAATGACCCGTAGTTTAAGGGCTGGACTCACCAATGAGGTTCCGAATGGTACACCCATGAGACTCCCGGCAGGAATACTGGGTCCCAAGGTATTGTTAATCAATGAGATGTCGGGTTCAGGAGGTGACTTCTTCCCTTGGGTATTCAGACAACAGAATGCGGGTCCCCTTATAGGAACCACCACATGGGGAGGCTTGGTAAAGTCATCGGTTCATTACAGATTGGTGGATGGTGGATCTCTTACAGCTCCGGACAATGCAGTGTTTGATCCCATCAACAATAAGTGGGTAGCAGAGAATATTGGGGTACCTCCCGACATAGAGGTGCGCCAGGATGCAAAAGCATTGTCCACCGGAAGAGACCCTCAGCTGGAACGTGCAGTGAAGGAAGCCTTAAGACTATTGGAAGACCAGGGAGAGATCAAAGTTACACCCCCAACTTTCTCCACTCCTGCAAAGCCCAATGCAGGCGATGATCCCGCAAACAGGTAAAGAAAAAGGGCCACAATGAATCGTTTCATTGTGGCCCTCTCAGTAGTTAGTAGTTAGTAGTTTAGAGTTTTAAGCTTACTCCTATTGTAAGGTAAGAGATGCCATATCCCACCTGGCCAAATACTGCAAAATTATCGGTGAAATAGTAACGTGCACCAACAAAACTTGAAAAGACCAGACCACCTGAAGTAGTGTTGTAGTCATAACCACCTGGATTGGTACCAAATTCACTTGTAGTAGCAATCTTATAGCCCAGTAATATACCTACATAGGTATCAAGTTTATCAACCAAAGGGTAATGAAAAAACCCACCACCACCAAATATGATATTTGAATATTTGTATCCCCATCCCAGGTAATCCCAACTATAGGAAGAGTAGCCGAGATAACCACCCACGCCGATCACTCCTTTTTCAAGTACATCATCTTTGATTGCCTGTTCATACGAGATGGACAGTGGAGGGAATCCCCTTTCATAATATAATCCGGAGTAAAGGGTTGTCCCAAAACCGATACCAAGGTTCACTACTCTATCTCCAAGGTCAAACATACTCTCCTGTGCCTGAAGAAGAGGGATTGAAAAGATTGCCACCAGGGCAATTGCAACTAATTTTTTCATATGATTAGGTTTAAGATTAATGGTTTTCAATGCACGGTTTTGCTATCCTAAATATACATTTTATCCCCCATGGATTTATATCAACCTTAAAAAATTTTGCTAAACAGTGAAAAAATAGTGACAAATGCCGCTCGAAGTAAGCCAAACTAAGGTCAATGCAATAAAATCTTCACGATAAACACACCTGCAATAACCAGGATAATAAAAAACAAAATGAGATAAAATTGCTGATGGTTCTTCAGATTTTCTGCAAGGTCCTGAGTGCTGTTTACCTTGATCTTAAGAACTAACGTAATGTAAAACATCAGTAAGTATAAGAGAAGAGGCAAACCAATGATTAAAAAAGGGGTCATCACAACAGAAAAGCTTTTTGAAAACACTTCTGTTAATTGTAATGCAATGGCTAATGAGATCGTAAATCCAAAAACAGATTTAAATACCTCGGCCCTTATTGACTCAGTGAATTCAGATTCAGTTTTTTCCTTTGAAAATACTGTGATAAGTAAACCTATATAAGAGAGCACCTGATATTGAGGGTTAACCAATAAGAAGAGACCCAAACCAATCAGGCACAACAATAGCCCAATGTATTTAAAATAAAAGTGATACAAAGGTAAATATGTGATTCTCTTCATCGAAAAAGGTTTTAGCGGATTCATTTTTTTCCTAATATCCCTCATTTGTGGCAACTGAAAACGCAGTGGCAGTAACTATGGATCCAACAGGTCCAAATACAGATCCTAACACTCCTCCAATTCCATCGTTGATAATCACCCAACTACTGAGTTTTAAGTAAGTGCTTTTTAAATGAGATGCATTCATGCTCTCCCAGAAATCGTATGATGCGTTGAAAATATTTACAAACAATTGCTGCCCGGCGATGTCATTCTCTTCATCAAATTCCAACCCCGAAAAGGTAGAATTTACATATTCCCTGATAATTTGCCGGTCATCATTTTTATGAGCAAGGCGCAGGATCTTTTTTATCTCTTTCTGAAACTGTTTACTGTACATTCCTGTTTCTGATAATTGAAAAATAAAACTCTCTGAATCAATGGAAATACCCTCCCCAGTCACACTTTTTAGGCTCGACATATTAATTTCATCCTCAAGGAATAGTCTGGTCTCCAGTGTATAGTGTGAATCATATCCATTATGATCAAGATATTCCCATGACAGATCAAGAAGTTCAGCATATTTTTCATCAGGGGACAAATCCCCTCCAAGCCGATTGTTGTAGTAGTAAGAGATCATTTCGTTGTGAATCTTGCCAGCATTGGCTAATATCTCTTCTTTCTCCACCTGTTCTACCAGAGGATTCATTTCCTGTTGACAGGCAGCCATGAATATCAAACTACACAATGCTGTTCCCAACAGACTTTTGCTTAAAAAAATCATTTTTGTTTTCATAAAATTGTTTTTAAAGGACCTACTCTTTTAAGGTTTTTCGGTTTCCACCTGAACGTTGAGCTCAATTGTTCAACTGTTAATGTGACATGTGAAGTGAGATCAGTTAGTGGGATCTGTTTTTTTGAAAACGAATCGAAATATCCCAATTTGGGAATTCTAAGTATATTTCATAGATTTGCATCATGAGAGTTATTGCGTTCAGGACATTAAGAGAGTTCTGGAAAAAGCCTGAATATGCTGATTCTGAAACATCCTTACGTTCCTGGTATCATGATGCCAAAACAGCGGACTGGAAAAATTCAAATGATCTTAAACAGCAATATAAGAGTGCAAATATTGTAGGAGTAGGGCGAGTTGTATTTAATATTAAGGGTAACAGATACCGATTAGTAGTTTCGATTGATTATGAGTTTCAAATTATTTTTGTCCGATTTATCGGAACCCATTATCAGTATGATAAAATTAGTGCAAAAACGATATAATTATGGAAATTAAACCAATAAAAACAGAGCAGGATTATAACATGTCAATCAAAAGAATTGAAGAATTATGGGGAGCCAGGAGAGATACTCCCAAGGGGGATGAGTTGGATTTACTTAGTACGTTAGTTGAATCATATGAGATGAAACATTATCCGATTGCCCCACCTGACCCAATTGATGCTATAAAGTTCAGAATGGAACAAATGGGTATGACAAAGGCAGACATGGTAAAATACCTGGGTAGTCAAAGCAGGGTAAGTGAAATTCTTAACCGGAAAAGGAGATTGACACTTAAGATGGTAAAATCATTATATAAGGGGTTAAAAATACCAGCAGAAATACTGTTGGCGTGACCTGAGCGGGTTTTACTGCTGGAATAATTCCTATCTTTACTTCCCCATTAAATTAGATAATAATGACCATTGAGAAACAACTTTTTGGCACCCTTCCGGGAGGGAAGGAAGTGCACAAATATATCCTGAAGAACCATCACGGTATGGAGGTGGAGATTATCAATTATGGTGCAATCATTACCTCAATCAGGGTTCCCGATAAGAATAATGAACCTGGAGATGTGGTTCTGGGATTCGATACACTGGAGGAGTACCTGGGCAGCCATCCCTATTTTGGGGCCATGGTGGGCAGGGTATGCAACAGGATAGGGAAGTCACGTTTCGAGTTGGATGGAAAATTATACCATATCACTGCCAATGAAGGTGCCAATCAGCTTCATGGAGGGACCGTGGGATTTGACAAACAGATTTGGACGGCCTATAGTGATAAAACCCCCGATCAGCTCTCTCTTAAACTGGGTTATGAGAGCCAGGACGGCGAGGAAGGGTACCCGGGCACCCTGCTGGTGGAGGTAGAGTACTCCCTGAATGACCAGAACGAACTGGGTATCACCTGCAGGGCTAAAACTGATAAACCTACCCATGTGAACCTGACCAATCACAGCTATTTCAACCTGAACAATTGTGAGGGAACTGTCGCTGAATATGAGCTGTTTATCGATGCCGATAAAGTGACCGAACTGGACAAAGAAAGCATCCCCACAGGGAGGATACTTTCTGTGGATTCCACACCCTATGATTTTAGACTGAACCGGGCCATTGGGGAGAGAATTTCAGAGGTAGAACCAGGGTATGATATCAACTATGTACTTGCCATGAACTCCCGTGAATTAACCCGGGTGGCAGCAGTACATGATCCTGTTTCGGGACGGACCCTGGAGGTGTTGACCACCCTTCCCGGAATTCAGCTCTATACATCCAATCATGTGGACGGAATCATTGGGAAAGACGGTAAGATCTACGAGAAACACAGCGCAATCTGCCTTGAAACACAATATTTTCCTGACAGCGCAAATCAACCATCTTTTCCTTCCACTGTTCTACTGCCTGGTGATGAGTACTCGGCAGTGACAATTTACAGGTTCAGAAAGTAGTATGTGCAGACTAGCAGCAATCCTTTATACATTCGCTTTTATCCTTCAGGCAGGAGGTCAGGTATACCATACATGCCCTTTGCATAACCATGCAACCCAAGATTACGAGAACGCTTTGTATGAAAAATGGCTTTCGGCCTATGATGTAAAGTTTTATGACCTCTATCTTTCTGTTTCAAATACCAGTACACAAATTTCCGGAACCGCGACCATACTTTTAGAACCGGTCAGGGAAATGGATACCCTGGTGCTCGAATTGCAGGATGCACTTGACATCAGTAAGATTGCATTGGCTGATGACCCTGCCAATCCTATATTTGAAGTCCTGACTATATACCAGCATGCCGGTCATGTCATTTACATTCCCCTTGACAAGCGAATAAGTGCCGGGGAACAGTTCTATATTCTTATCGAGTACGAAGGGGAAGCAGGTCAGGACCGGGGCTTTTTTGCCGGGATCAAAACCGCAACAGATCCCAGCTATGGATTTGATGTGACTTATACACTCTCTGAACCTCATAACGCGAAAGACTGGTTTCCGGTAAAACAGGTACTTGAGGATAAAATCGATTCGGTTTGGATGAGTCTGGAATGCGATGATCACCTGATGGCTGGCTCCAACGGATTGCTTGAAGAGATCGAACCAGGAGAAAAGAACAGACATATTTTTAGATGGCGAACCCAGTATCCGATGGCCTACTACCTTCTCTCATTTACAGTGGCCGATTACAGGGACTTTTCATTCAATGCAGCCCTTTCGGGGGAGGGTGATTCGGTGCTGGTACAAAATTATATTTACGATTCCGATGCACTGTTTTCAAAGTGGGAAGAGGATATTCGTGCCACCGGTTCAATGATCTCAGCATTTTCTGATCTGTTGATGGATTATCCCTTTCATAAAGAGAAATACGGACATGCCATGGCTCCCATGGGAGGAGGGATGGAACATCAGACAATGACCACCATTCACGATTTTAGTTTTTACCTGGTGGCCCATGAGCTGGCTCATCAATGGTTCGGAGATTATATTACCTGCGGGAACTGGCAGGACATCTGGATCAATGAAGGCTTTGCTTCCTATATGGAGTATGTGGCTGCCCAACAGCTAAGGGGACAGGAATCTGCCGATGGCTGGATGGCCAATGCCATGTCTATTGCACTTGGAGAAACAAAGGGATCGGTATATGTTCCCGAAGAAGAGGTGGAGACTACGTACAGGCTTTTTGATTACGGGCTCAGTTATAAGAAAGGTGCCATTCTATTGCATATGATCAGGTATCACCTGGATGATGATCCGCTTTTTTTTAAAGTATTGCAGCGCTATCTTGAGCAATTCGGGAATGGAAATGCACATGGCGATGATTTCAGAGGAATCCTGGAAACTGAAAGCGGCATGGATTTTTCCTGTTTTTTTGATCAGTGGTATTACGGCGAAGGTTTTCCCAGGTTTAATATCCATTGGTTCCAGGAGGGTGACACATTAAAAATTCGTAGTGAGCAGGGTACGACGGCCCCAGAAGTCACATCCTTTTTTAATACCCCGTTCGATATTGAGATTCGAAGCTCTGATGGTACCATCAGTCGAATGCGGTTGATGCAGGATGAACAGGTTGAAGCCTATTCAATTGCTGTGAATGGTCTGGTCAGAGACGTTCTTTTTGATCCTGATAATTGGTTACTGAAGATAGCCAATGTGATTCAACAGATACCCCCTGACAGGAAGTTTGTTTTCGGACCGAATCCGGTATTGGATGAGCTGTTTGTCCAGTTCATTAATACCTCAAACATTGATGAGATCCTGATTACCAATATGAGCGGTCAGGAGGTATTCCGACTCCTGGATGCGGAGAATCCTGTGATAATGGATCTCTCCACCCTGGCAGACGGGCCCTACGTGCTTGTGATGCAAAATTCAGATCGCACCTACAAGGAACGCATCGTCAAAATCTCGAGTAAATAATTGGCATTGAACTTCCTGCTTCGTTTTGCCTTCTTCCGTTGCCCCATTGAGATCAGCCATTCTGAACTTGGGGTTACAAATATTTTTTGTAACATTGAATGAATTCAAACCCCACCTGAATCATGAACCTGAAAAGTATTTTTATTCTGACCTTGATGACACTGATCCTCTCCTGCGAAAATTCAACCAGGTTCCCTTTTGAGAATACAAAGCATGATTTTGAATCCAGGGTGGATGACCTGGTATCGAGAATGACACTGGAGGAGAAGGTGAGTCAGCTTGGTCACTATGCGGATGAAGTTGAGCACCTGGGAATTCCACAATACAATTGGTGGAACGAGTGCCTTCATGGAGTGGCCAGGGCCGGAAAGGCTACAGTATTTCCACAGGCCATTGGGATGGCGGCCACCTTTGACCGGGATATGATGTTCCGGATGGCCGATATTACCTCCACAGAAGCCAGGGCCAAATACAACGATTTCATTTCCAGGGATAAGCGTGGCATGTA
>JAUVKN010000095.1 GCA_030596245.1 Bacteroidia bacterium
GAGATATCAGAGTTGTACTGGTCTGGGCTAGATCAAATATGACAGAATCTCCCCGGCCAACTTGAGCTTCTACATCGTCTAAGTCAGGCAGGACGTTCTCCACCGAGAACTCATCTCCATAGAGACGGAGTTTGAGCTGGATTATGCGCAGCGCCGCTTCATCCACACGTTGTTGAAATGACTGGTCTGTCTCATACTTCTCTCGGAACCAGAGTATGGTGTCCTTGATATTGGCTGATTCCTCAGAGTATGGCGCGCTGCCCAAGGCAAAATCAGATAAGGTCAGCAGATCGTTCCCGGCCAAGAAAGCATCTTTTCGGGGGTACCACATGATCTGAGAGACCTCGTCTACAATATCTACGGAATTCTTACCAGAGACATTCAGATAAAGGTCATCGGCTATGCCTTTGGCTACACGGTTATAGCCTCCCACGGCAAATCCGCCTTTAACCCCCTTGCTGCCGGGATCTGAATCGATATAGACCCTTACACTGTCGGGAGTGATCCGCAGGAACTCTTGTGATAATCCTTTTGTGGTGCGGTTATAACCTCCCACTGCGAAACCACCTTTAATCCCTTTGGCGGGGTCATCATTCACATACATCCTTATACTATCGGAAGTTATCCGCATATACTCTTCTGTGACCCCTTTGGTGGTGCGGCTGTATCCTCCCACGGCAAAACCACCTTTAATCCCTTTCGCTGCTGTGGGATCCGAGTAGACCCAGACCATGTCTTCATACACTGCGAAGACCGGTTGTCCGTCTTTTCTCTTTACCTCAAACAGGGCTTCACCAGGCATGACATCCTCGTTGGGTTGCACACTAAAACTACCTGCTGCGTTTTTCGCTGAGGTAGCGTATTGGGCAATGGGGACCGTTTGGATGGCTGAACCTCCCATATCCATGAATTCACCGTCGGTTTTTAGCCAGATCCTAAGGAAATATGAGTAAGCTGACCAGTCAATCTGGTCAAATGAAGCCACACTACCTGTTTTATTCATGGCATCAGGATCTCCAACCATCAAGTTGAACAGACCTAATGGACTGGTCATAACATCATGTTCCTCTCCCCAGATCAGCTCGCCGTCGAGGCTTTCAGCATGGATGGCAATCCTTACTGTAAGTGCCTGGTCAATAATGGGACTGCCCGACAGGTTCCGGGCCACGGCCTGGTAGGTAAATCCTTGCTGTTGCTGAGAATAAAGGTTAATGAATGTAAGAATGCCGAGCAATAAGGTGACTCCGGCAAGCCTGAAATGGTGAGTCGGAATTTTCATGGTAATTCGATTAATATTTTATTGATCCGGTTTCTACCAGTACGAGATTACTGGTATACGGCTAATAAATATACAAAGAATCGTTTAAATAGATAACCCTGATATGGAGGATTACATCGGGCTAATATTCATCCCAACTTTTGATGGAGATATCTTCAATATCCATTTTGCAGATGGCGTAGATGAAGGCTGATGCTAGTCGTGCATTGGTGATGAGAGGTGTGTTGAAATCCACAGCACCGCGCCTAATGCTGTAATCATTTGATAATTCGTGAGATGAAAGGTCTTTGGGTATGTTAACTACCAGGTCGATCTTCCTAGCTTTCAGGTAATCCATCACATTGGGTTTCTGGTCCTCATCGGGCCACGCCAGGTCAATGGACTCGATTCCGTTCAATCCCAGAAATTCATGTGTTCCGTGGGTGGCAAAAAGTTGATATCCCTTCTCCACCAGCATTTTGCATGAGTTAACGAGTTCCACTTTTGAACGCATTCCTCCAGTGGAGAGCAAAATATTCTTTTTTGGAAAGGTATAGCCCACCGACAACATTGCCTTCAGAATGGCCTCATAGTAATTGTCACCAATGCAGCCCACCTCACCGGTAGAAGACATGTCCACACCCAGTACAGGGTCAGCCATTTTTAGTCTTGAGAACGAGAACTGGGGTGCCTTGCATCCAATATAATCAAGGTCGAAAATAGATTTATGTGGTTTTTCGATGGGGACCTTCAGCATGATCTTGGTGGCCTGATCGATAAGGTTTGACTTGAGGACTTTGGATACGAAGGGCATGCTTCGTGATGCCCGCAGGTTACATTCGATTACAAGGATGTCGTTGTCCTTAGCCAGGAATTGCATGTTAAACGGACCGGAGATTTCAAGTGCGTCGGCCAGTTCCCTTGCAATTTTTTTGATTCTTCGCACCGTCTCAAAATAGATTTTCTGGGGCGGGAACACTATGGTGGCGTCCCCGGAGTGTACTCCTGCAAATTCCACATGTTCCGAAATGGCATAGGAGAAAAGTTCACCATCACGTGCTACAGCATCGATCTCTATCTCTTTGGCCTCCTGGATAAATTCTGAAACCACTACTGGATATTGTTTGGATACCCTTGCTGCCAGGGTGAGGAATCCTTCCAGCTCTTCCCTGTTCGATACCACATTCATGGCGGCACCGGAGAGCACATAAGAGGGCCTTACAAGCAATGGGAAACCCACTACATCCACGAAGGAATAGATATCCTCCATACTGCTGAGCTCTTTCCATCGCGGTTGATCGATACCAAGATCGTCAAGCATCATGGAGAACTTATGTCGGTTTTCGGCATTGTCGATGGATTCGGGAGAGGTCCCCAGGATATGTACATTCTGTTCATGTAATCGCATGGCCAGGTTGTTGGGAATCTGTCCCCCCATAGAGACAATCACACCCCTGGGTGTCTCAAGGTCATAAATGTCCATGACACGTTCAAAAGAGAGCTCATCAAAATAGAGCCTGTCGCAAACGTCATAATCAGTTGATACTGTTTCCGGATTGTAATTGATCATGATGGAGCGATAGCCTTCATCATTGACTGTTTTCAGGGCATTGACACTGCACCAGTCAAATTCCACACTGGATCCGATGCGGTAGGCGCCCGAACCTAACACGATTACTGAGCGTTGGTCGGGATTAAATTCAATATCATGCTCGTTCCCGCTGTATGTGAGATAGAGATAATTTGTCTGGGCTGGATATTCGGCTGCCAGTGTATCGATTTGCTTCACACTGGGAACAATATTGCGCTTTTTACGGTGTTCCCGCATGGCCAGCAGATTTTCAGAAACATCCCCTTTCATTACCAGGCGTGCAACCTGGAAGTCACTGAATCCTGCCTTCTTGGATTGAAGAAGCAATTCATCATCCAGTTCATTCAGGGAGTTGACCTGATCAAGGCGGGTCTTCAGGTTAAAAATATTTTTAAGCTTTACAAGGAACCATTTGTCAATTTTGGTAAGTTCATTTATTCGGTCGATGGAATAGCCCTCAGTAAAGGCTTTTTCTATCACCAGGATCCTCATATCTGTAGGCTCAGAAAGCTCATTGTCAATATTTTCGATGTCCACTTCATGATTTCCCACAAATCCATGCATTCCCTGTCCGATCATGCGGATGCCTTTCTGGATGGCTTCCTCAAACGTACGTCCAATGGCCATGACCTCACCCACCGATTTCATACTGGAATCGATCAACTTGGAAACTCCCTGAAACTTATTGAGGTCCCATCGCGGGATCTTGCAAACAATGTAATCAAGCGCTGGTTCAAAAAAAGCGGAGGTGGTTTTGGTGATGGAATTTCGCAGCTCGTGCAGGCCAAATCCGAGGGCCAGTTTAGCAGCTACAAAAGCCAGGGGATATCCGGTAGCCTTACTTGCCAGGGCAGATGATCGTGAAAGCCTGGCATTTACCTCGATCACCCTGTAGTCTTCTGAATTGGGATCAAGCGCATATTGTACATTGCATTCTCCGATGACCCCGATGTGTCGGATTATATCGATGGAAAGTTTCCGGAGTTTATGGTATTCACTGTTTGTAAGCGTTTGTGACGGGGCCACCACAATACTTTCACCTGTATGGATTCCAAGGGGATCGAAATTTTCCATATTACAGACAGTGATGCAATTGTCGAACCGGTCCCTCACCACTTCATACTCCACCTCTTTCCAGCCTTTTAAGGACTTTTCCACCAGGATCTGGGAAGAGTAAGAAAAAGCTTTGTCAGCCAGTGTATCCAAATCATCTGCATTATAGCAAAAACCGCTTCCCTGTCCTCCCAGCGTGTAGGCAGCTCTGATGATGATCGGGAATCCCAGCTTATCTGAGGCCATATGGGCTTCTTCTACCGAAGTTGCTGCAATGCTTCTGGGGGTCTTTACATTGATTTCGTTTAGCTTCTGCACGAAAAGCTCCCGGTCCTCTGTATCCATAATTGCCCGGACCGGAGTGCCCAGTACACGGAGGTTATTTTTTTCCAGCACTCCCGATTCATACAGTGCCACCCCGCAATTGAGGGCTGTCTGTCCGCCAAAGGCCAGAAGGATCCCATCCGGTTGTTCTTTCTCAATAACCTTTTCAACAAAGTGGGGGGTAATAGGAAGAAAATAGATCTTATCGGCAACATCTTCTGAAGTTTGTACAGTAGCGATGTTGGGATTGATCAACACCGTAAATACTCCTTCTTCCCGGAGTGCCTTAAGGGCTTGCGATCCTGAATAGTCAAATTCTCCAGCTTCACCGATTTTTAGGGCTCCTGATCCAAGGATTACCACTTTCTTGATCTGGTCGTTTATCATAATGGCTAAGTGACTGTTTTTATGCGGATCAGGATGACCTGTTTGGGAATCCGGAATCCATATTTTCCGGAATGTAAAAATAGAAAAAAAAGCTGAGGAATTTGCATAGAATTGAATAAAATGTATAAATTTGCATTTAGAATGTATAAATATACATATGAAAAACAAGAATGAGCGATTGATGGAAATTCGCAGGTTGATTGGAAGCAGGAATATTTCCAGTCAGGACGAATTAATGAAACTGTTGGAGAAGAAAGGCTTTGAGTTGACCCAGGCTACATTGTCAAGGGACCTGAAGTACCTTAAGGTCGCAAAAATGCCCGATGACAGAGAGGGTTACGTCTATATTCTTCCTGACAAAGAGAAGAGTGTGGAGGAAGTAGAGCTACCAGGTTCAGGCCTCAGTGGATTGATCTCCATTGATTTTGCTCAGGGTATGGCCATATTAAGGACTCTGCCCGGCCATGCAAACAGCATTGCATATACCATCGATAACCTGGATGCATACGAGATAGCTGGCACCATTGCAGGTGACGATACCATTCTGTTGATTCCCAGGGACGGAGTCTCCAGGTCGGATGTGATCAACCTGCTGAAATTAAGAATGCCCGGTTTGATCCAGGAACTCGTTCATTGATTATTTACCTATTTGAACAATATGAAACAGGATATACATATAACCATAGCATCTGAGGAGCACCTGAACTATGTGCTGGAAATTGAAAACGCTCTGTTGGAGGCCTCCCAGGATAAAGGAACTGGTATCGCTGTTCGTAACAGTGCTTACCTCACTCAGAAGATCCAGGAAAGAAAAGCTGTTATTGCCTATAGCGAAGAGGGACAATGGGCAGGGTTCTGCTACATTGAATCGTGGGGCCACAATAAGTATGTGGCCAATAGTGGTCTGATTGTCTCTTCCCAATTTAGGGGAGTGGGCCTTGCGAATGAGATCAAAAAACGGGCGCTTGAGTTATCGGCCCAACTGTTTCCCGGTGCCAAACTATTCGGACTGACCACCAGTCTGGCTGTCATGAAAATTAATAGCGGGCTTGGATATCATCCGGTTACCTTTTCCGAGCTCACCGATGACGATCAGTTCTGGAAAGGTTGCGAGACCTGTCCATATTACGATATCTTAGTTAGAACCAAACGGGATGATTGCCTCTGTACAGCCATGATCATGGATCCGGCGGAGGATAAGAGAGTGAATGGGAAGGTCCATTCTGCTACTGTCAAAGTGAATATTAACCACACCTGATTAGAAACGACATGGAAAAAAAGAAAGTATTGTTGGCCTTTAGCGGGGGATTGGATACATCGTTCTGTGCGGTCTACCTGGCAAAAAAGCAGCAGATGGAAGTCCACTCGGCCATTGTAAATAGCGGCGGATTCCCGGGGGAGAAATTGGAACAGATCGAAGGGCATGCAAAACGTTTGGGAATCGTTTCCCACCAGGTCCTGGATATCACCGCAGATTACTACGATAAATGTGTTCGTTATATGATATTCGGCAATGCGCTGAGAAACAGAAGCTACCCATTATCTGTAAGTTCGGAAAGGACTTTCCAGGCCATAGCTCTGGTAAATCATGCCCAAAAGCATGGATATAAATATATAGCCCATGGTTCTACGGCTGCCGGAAATGATCAGGTGCGTTTCGACCTGGTGTTTCAAGTACTGGCTCCGGAAATCAAAGTCATTACTCCCATCAGGGATTTAAAGATCTCACGGGAGGATGAAATAGAATATCTGCAGATGGAGGAGGTTGAAATGAACTGGAGCAATGTGAAATACTCTATTAATGAGGGACTGTGGGGAACCAGTGTGGGTGGAAAAGAGACACTAACTTCCACCGGTGAGTTGCCCGAGGAGGCTTATCCGACCCACATGGATAAATCGGGATCGGAAACGGTAACTCTTGGGTTTGAAGAGGGTGAACCAGTGAGTCTGAATGGCCAGATTCTTGAGCCCCTGGTTGTTATCAGGGAGCTTGAAAAACTAGCAGCTCCCTGGGGAGTTGGCAGGGATGTTCATGTGGGTGATACCATCATTGGAATCAAAGGGAGGGTTGGCTTTGAAGCTGCCGCTGCACGGATTATCATCGATGCCCATCTGGCTCTTGAAAAGCATGTGCTTTCACGATGGCAACTTCACTGGAAAGAGCAGATAGGCCAGTGGTATGGAATGTTTGTCCATGAGGCCCAGTACCTGGAGCCGGTCATGCGTGACCTGGAAAAATTTCTGGAGTCGTCACAAAAAACTGTGACAGGGGAAGTGACAGTCCGTCTCAGACCTTACAGTTTTTCAGTAACAGGAGTAGATAGTCCCCATGATCTGATGAACGCGTCCTTCGCTACTTATGGGGAGATGAATAAGGCATGGACCGCCGAGGAGGTAGATGGATTTACCAGGATTCTGGGGAACCAGCAAAGGATCTGGTATGCGGTCAATGGAATGGAAGAATAAAGTAATCATGAAATTATAAAAGATGAAACGAATAAAAAAAGTTGGAATTATAGGAGCCGGTAATATTGGATGTGCCATTGCAAAGGGTTTGGTCAATTATAAGAAGATGAATCCTTCGGATATTTTTCTTTCCAGAAGGAAGAGAGATCTGTTGGCCGATCATAAAAAGCATGGATTCACAATCTCTGATAATCATACACTGGTTTCAGAGTGCGATATAATTCTCCTTGCGGTCTTGCCCGGCCAGGCAAAGGAGGTGATCCTTGAATTAGGGGCTTCATTGAAAAAGGGAAACAAAACACTTGTGAGTGTCGTGTCGGCGGTATCCCTGGAGGAGCTGGAGGAGTGGACCGACCGTGAAGTTACCGTGGTCAGGATCATGCCCAACACGGCTGCCGAATATGGAGCAGGAATGACCTGTATTGCAGGTGAACAGGATGAAGCTATTGCCCAAGTACAGGAACTATTTGAACCATTGGGACAGACCATGGTAATCAAGGAGCAGCTTATGCCGGCTGCCACCATCCTGGCTGCCTGCGGCATAGCCTTTTTCCTGCGGTTTATTCGTGCTGTATCCCAGGGAGGTATCCAGATTGGATTTCATGCGGAAGAAGCAGGTAAAATAGCAGCCCAGACCGCACGCGGGGCTGCAGAGCTCTTATTGCAAACCGATCACCATCCGGAAACTGAAATAGACAGGGTAACCACACCTATGGGATGCACCATTTCAGGACTCAATGAAATGGAGCATTTTGGATTGAGTTCGGCCATGATCAAGGGTATTGTAAAATCCTTTTCAGAGATCAGTGACCTGAAATGAGCAAGGGGGTTCCATATACCGACCTGTTATTGGAGATGCTCTCCATTCCCGCAACCAGCCGTAAAGAGCAGATACGGTCTGATTTCCTGGAGAGCAATCTAAAAGGAATTGGTTTTGGTGTAAAGAGGATTCACAATAACTTGTTGGTGGGTGATGCAAATGCCGGCGATGGCAGGCCGCAAATACTGTTGAATTCGCACATGGATACTGTTTCCCCGGTGGAAGGCTGGAACAGAGATCCGTTTGTGCCTCAAGTGCAAGGTGAAAAGATCGTTGGTCTGGGTAGTAATGATGCAGGGGCCTCGGTAGTTACGATGATTGCAGCCTACCAGAAAATGCAACCAAAGGTAGAAAAGGTTTTGAACATGATGTTGTTGATCAGTGCTGAGGAAGAAGTTTCAGGTGCCAATGGAATTTCTGCTGTGCTTCCGTACCTGGGTGATCTGGATGCAGTCATTGTAGGTGAACCCACCGGGATGTGTCCTGCTGTTGCAGAACGTGGATTGATGGTCCTCGATGGAGTGGTCAGCGGAAGAGCAGGTCACGCTGCGCGAAACGAGGGAGAAAATGCCATTATTAAGGCCATGAAAGATATTCAGTCCATCGCTGGTCTGGAATTTCGGGATCTGTCAGTGTGGCTCCCACGGCCCGGGGCACAGGTGACCATGATTGAGGCAGGAACCGGCCATAATGTGGTTCCCGACGTATGCAGGTATGTGGTGGATGTGCGAAGTAATGATATGTATGGGAACGAGGCCCTGTTGGAGAAGATCCGGTCGGTATGCGTGGCCAATCTGATTCCACGTTCTACGCGGTTGAAACCCTCAAGTCTGGAAGAGGACCATTTTATTATGGAGGCCATCAAATCATCTGGTTTTATTCCATTCGGTTCATCCACACTATCTGACATGGCCCTGATACCCTTTCCTGCTGTGAAAATGGGCCCTGGAGAATCTGCCCGCTCTCATACTGCAGGAGAATATATTCTAACCAGTGAACTGGACGATGGAGTGGCGCTTTATTGCCGGTTCCTGGAATCCATCAAAGAGATCCTGGTAAATAACCCCTTGAGTGGGGAGCAATGACAAACTTTAAGATTGGAGCTGATGAACCTGTGGAAAAAAAACGTATCAACCGAGGACCGGATTCTGGCCTTTACAACTGGTAAAGATCCCATTTATGACTTGCAGCTTGCACCTTATGATGTGATAGGGTCCATGGCGCATACCATAATGCTGGCCAAGGTAAGCCTGATTGAAAAGCAGGAGGCCGAAAGTCTGGTTGAGGAATTGGTTGATATTTATGGGCAGGCCATACAGGGAAAACTTGAGTTGGAACCGGGTATGGAGGATATTCATTCACAGGTGGAGATGATGCTCACAAAGAAGCTTGGAGATTTGGGCAAGAAGATCCATACAGGCAGGTCCAGAAATGATCAGGTGATGGTGGATATCAAGCTCTATCTGCGCGATGAGATCAAAGAGCTGACAGGTCAGGCACATGCACTGGGTAAGATCCTGGTAAACCAGGCGGAACAGTACAAGGAGATCATGATGCCGGGATACACACATATGCAGGTGGCCATGCCCTCTTCCTTCGGATTATGGTTTGGCGCCTATGCTGAAGCACTGGCAGATGACCTTACCTTCCTCCAGGGGATCCACAGGGTGGTTAATCAGAATCCCCTGGGGTCGGCAGCCGGATTTGGGTCCTCCTTTCCGGTTGACAGAGAGCTGACCACACAGTTGCTCTCATTTGAAAACATTCATGTGAGTTCTGTAAATGCACAGATGAACCGGGGAAAAACCGAATGGTTTGTAGCTACTGGTATTAGTGCGGTTGCTTCAACCATTGCACGGATGGCAATGGATGCTGTTCTGTACCTGGGTCAGAATTTTAAATTTATTTCTCTGCCATCAGAACTAACAACCGGATCCTCAATTATGCCTCACAAAAATAATCCTGATGTACTGGAACTGGTTCGGGCGAAGTGTAACCGCTTGTCGCAGCTTCCTTCTGAAATTTCTGCAGTGACAGGGAACCTCATTTCGGGATACCACCGTGATTTCCAGATCCTGAAAGAGATCCTTCACCCGGCCCTCGAGGAATTAAAGAACTGCCTGGTTATGATGCAATACATCATGAAACGGATCGTGGTCAGCAAGCAAATAATGGATGATGACACATATAAGTATATTTACTCGGTGGAGGAAGTGAACAAAAAAGTGATAGCGGGGGTGCCTTTCAGGGATGCTTACCGTGAGGTAGCCTCAGAGATAGACAAGGGCCGTTACAGGCCTGGCCGGGACCACTCCTATACACACCTTGGAAGTGTAGGAAATCCCGGCATAGCAGAAATCGGAGCAAAGCTGGAACAAGCTTATGGTGGGTTTCACTTTGTCGACACTTCAGAGGTTGTAAATGTATTGAGTAACTATTACGAAACGACATGACACATAGAAAATATTTAAAAGAGAAAAAGAAAATCGTGGTCAAAGTAGGGACCAGCCTGCTCGCCTATGATAACGGAAAGATCAACCTTCAACGCATGGAGAAACTGGTAAGGGTACTTTCCGATTTGCATAACAGCGGCAAGGAGGTGATCCTGGTCTCATCCGGAGCAGTTGCGGTTGGGGCTGGTATGATTGGCCTTAAGGAAAAATCAAACGACCTTGTGAAGAAGCAGGCCCTGGCAGCCATTGGACAGGTAGGCTTGATCAGGCTCTATCAGAAATTCTTCGATGAATATAATACTACCCTGGCTCAGGTATTGCTCACCAGGGATGGAATTGAGAATAGTCTTCGGAGGAAGAATGCAAGGAATACCCTGCACCAGTTAATCGAAATGGGGATCGTCCCTGTGGTCAATGAGAATGACACGGTTGCGACCGAGGAGATCGAATTCGGGGATAACGATACCCTTTCGGCACAAGTTGCAACCTTGATTAATGCAGAACTGTTGCTTATCCTGACCGATACAGATGGGGTTTACACTTCTAATCCACACATTCATCATTCGGCTCAGAAGGTACCCAAGGTGATGAATGCAAGTGATGATCTGAAGGATGTGGATTTAGAAGGATCCTCCAAAATGGGATCAGGGGGTATGGCTTCCAAAATTGCTGCTGCCGAATTGTGCCGGGAACATAATGTGGATGTGGTGATAGCCGACGGAACCGATCCATCAACCATCCTGGCTGTTTTGGAAGGTAAGGATTTAGGAACTTTTTTTGTGAGCGAAGCAACCAATAAGTTAGCTGGTTAACTAGTTGGAAAAAGTAAAAGTTAGAAAGAGTATGGAAGAATTGAATGAGATTGGGAAAAAGGCAAAGCAGGCCATGGGTCAGCTTGCCAATTTGAATACCGACCAGAAGAACAAAGTATTGATGCTGGTGGCAGAATTACTGGAAAAACACACAGATACTATTCTGAAGGCCAATGCTATAGACCTTGAGAAGGGCAAAGAGATGGGGTTGAAGGGTGCCATTATGGACCGGTTGACACTTTCGGGGGAACGGATCGCCGGGATTGCAGAAGGATTGAGGGAGATTGTTCAACTGGAGGATCCCATAGGCGAGATCGAAGAGATGAAAAAGCGCCCCAACGGTTTATTGATCGGTAAAAAGAGGGTTCCACTGGGTGTGGTTGGAGTGATCTATGAATCCAGACCAAATGTAACAGCCGATGTGGCAGGGCTCTGTATCAAAACCGGAAATGTGTGTCTCCTCAGGGGTGGTAAGGAAGCTTTCCAGTCAAACAATGCCATCGTAAAGATTTTCCATGAAGCCATCAGAAGCTGTGGATTGGATCCAAATATGGTTCAGCTGGTCCAGAATACCACCCGGGAGAGTGCCGTGGCCATGATGAAATTGAACGATTATCTGGATATTCTTATTCCCAGAGGAGGAGCCGGGCTAATAAAGACAGTAGTCCAGAACAGCACTGTTCCGGTGATTGAAACAGGGGTGGGAAATTGTCATGTTTATGTGGATGATGCTGCAGATCTGGAGAAGGCAGTAGCCATTGTATACAATGCCAAAACAGACCGTCCTGGTGTTTGTAATGCAGCTGAAAGTCTTCTGGTACATGAACATGTGGCTGAGGAGGTAATCCCGGCCATTGGAAAGGTTCTCATGGCGGGAGGTGTTGAAATCAGGGGAGATGAAACTACCTGCAGGTTGATCCCTGAAGCCACAGCAGCAGTTGAAGAGGATTGGGCCACTGAGTACCTTGACCTGGTGATAAGCTCAAAAGTTATAGGGTCTGTGGAAGAAGCGGTGGATCACATCAACAAATATGGGTCCATGCATTCGGAAAGTATTATTACCGAGAACTACAGCCATGCCCAATATTTCCTCGACAGGGTGGATGCAGCAGCTGTTTATGTAAATGCCTCCACCCGGTTCACCGATGGTTTTGAATTCGGATATGGGGCTGAAATCGGGATCAGTACCCAGAAATTGCATGCCCGCGGACCCATGGGATTAAAAGAGCTCACTACAAATAAATATGTGATTTACGGATCCGGACAGATCCGTTAAAGTGGAGCTGCCATTTAACTTTCAACTTTGCACTTTCAACTTTTTACTCTTCTCGATGTTTTC
>JAUVKN010000220.1 GCA_030596245.1 Bacteroidia bacterium
CAGCGTGGGTTTCATGGATAGCTATTTCCCTGAAGCTGACTTCTTCACCGAATTCGAGCGTTTTGACCGGCACATTGCCAAGCTGAACCGGCTGGGAACACAGGTGGAATATGTGAGCATCTGTTCGCCCAACTACCTTCACGATTCACACATCCGTTTTGCCCTTCGCAACGGGGCAGATGCCATCTGTGAAAAGCCTCTGGTGCTTAACCCCTGGAACATCGATGCCCTGCAGGATTACGAAAAAGAGACTGGCGGGAAGGTGTGGAACATCCTGCAACTTCGTCATCACAAGGCCATCATCGATTTGAAAGAGAAGATAAGTAGTGGTCCGGCCGATATGATCTACGACATCGACCTCTCATACATTGCCAGCCGGGGCAACTGGTACCACTACTCCTGGAAAGGAGATATTGAAAAATCAGGAGGCGTAGCCACCAACATCGGGGTCCACTTCTTTGACATGCTCACCTGGCTCTTCGGAGAGGTGAAGGAGAACAGGGTCCATTTTCTTAAAGGGGACAAGGCAGCAGGATACCTCGAACTGGAGAGGGCCCGTGTCCGTTGGTTTCTGAGCATTGATTACAACGATATCCCGGAAGAGATCAAAGCAGTGGGACAACGCACTTTCCGCTCCATTACCATAGACGGCCAGGAGATCGAGTTCAGTGGTGGATTTACCGACCTGCATACGATCTCCTATGAGAACATCCTTGCAGGAAAGGGGTATGGATTGGATGCTGCACGAAAATCAATTCAAACTGTATATACCATACGCAATACCGAGCCCATTGGATTAAAGGGCGATTATCATCCCATTATAAAAGAGATTGAACATGATTTATAACGATTTAGTAAACAAGAACAAAAAGATGGCCATCATTGGTCTGGGTTATGTGGGGCTGCCCATCGCCCTTGAATTTGCCAGGAAAATTTCAGTCATTGGTTTTGATATCAAAGATGACCGGATTGAAATGATGAAGAACAGAATTGATCCAAGCAATGAATTATCGGCTGAAGATTTTGATGGGTGTGATATCCATTACACCTCAGATTTAGATGAACTCAGGGAGGCCTCTTTCTATATTGTAGCAGTACCTACCCCCATCGACGTACATAAGAACCCCGACCTCACTCCCTTGCTGTCAGCCACTGAAACTGTTGGAAAAGTGTTATCAGATGGTGATTATGTGGTATACGAATCGACTGTTTATCCCGGGTGTACCGAGGAAGATTGTATCCCTTTGTTAAAAAAGATTTCCGGCCTGAAATACATCGAACAGTTCAAAGTGGGATTCTCTCCCGAGCGGATCAACCCGGGTGACCGGGAGCATACCCTCACCCGCATTACCAAAGTCTCCTCAGGTTGTGATCCGGAATCGGCCGAAGAGATCGCAAAAACCTATGAGTTGATCATTGAGGCCGGTGTTCACAGGGCCAGTTCCATTAAGGTAGCTGAAGCTGCAAAGATCATCGAAAATGCGCAGCGGGACATCAACATCGCTTTCATGAATGAACTGTCGATGATCTTCAATAAAATGGGAATCAATACTTACGAAGTGCTTGAGGCGGCCGGTACCAAATGGAACTTCCTTAATTTTTTTCCCGGACTGGTGGGTGGACACTGTATTGGAGTAGATCCCTATTACCTGACCTATAAATCTGCCAAATTCGGTCATCATGCCCAGATCATCAATTCAGGCCGGGGAATCAACGATGGAATGGGAGCATACGTGGCCCGGCAGGTGACCCTGAAGCTCTCTTCCACATTCCCCAACCTGAAAGATTGCAAGGTGCTGGTAATGGGCGCCACTTTTAAGGAAAATGTAAGCGATATACGAAATTCCAAAGTGTCCGATGTGATTGCTGAACTGAAAGAATTTGGTGTGGGGGTTGATGTGGTTGATCCGTATGCATCTCCCGCAGAGATCAGTGAGGAGTATGATTTCGAACTGTCTGAATCCATAAAGGGGCCCTATCATGGAATTGTGGTGGCGGTTAACCATAAGGAGTACGCCCAGATGGATGAGTCTTATTTTCAGTCCATCGCGCATCCAGGGGCAGTATTTGCAGATCTGAAAGGGATCTTCAGGGGGAAGATATCAACTTTTAATTACTGGAGCCTTTAAAGATAGATACCATGAAGCCCACTATACTGGTCACAGGAGGAACAGGATACATCGGATCCCACACGGTAATTGAACTGCTTGAGGAGGGAATGGAGGTTGTCATTATTGACAACCTCTCCAATTCCAACCTGGAGGTGCTCGATGGGATTGAGGATATTAGCGGAAAGAGACCGCATTTTGAAAAGGTGGACCTGAGGGACCGCTCTTCCACCTTCGAGGTGTTCGAAAAATACTCTGGAATAGAAGCTATTATCCATTTTGCAGCATTTAAAGCAGTGGGTGAAAGTGTGGAGAAACCACTGGCCTATTATGAAAACAACCTGCTTTCGCTGATCCACCTGCTGGAAGCCATGAAAAAGTATGGTGTTCCAAATCTGGTATTTTCCTCTTCCTGCACGGTATATGGCGAACCCGACAGTTTGCCTGTAACAGAGGAAGCATCCATAAAGAAGGCAAATTCTCCCTATGGTAATACCAAGCAGATCTGTGAGGAAATTCTCCAGGATACAATAGAATCCTCCCCGGAAAATGGGGTGATCTCATTGCGCTATTTCAATCCCATCGGGGCCCATCCGTCGGCTAAAATCGGTGAACTGCCCATTGGGGTACCCAATAACCTGGTACCCTTTATCACCCAGACTGCCTTCGGTATCAGGGAGCAGCTCAATGTATTCGGACAAGACTACAATACCCCCGATGGTTCGGCCATTCGCGACTATATCAATGTGGTCGACCTGGCAAGGGCCCATGTGGTAGCCATCAGGCGATTGTTGGAACAAAAGCAGAAGAGCTCTTTCGAAGTATTCAACCTGGGTACTGGTAAAGGGATCTCTGTCTTGGAGATCATCCGGGCGTTTGAGAACACCACCGGCCAGAAACTCAATTACCGGATGGTGGATCGTCGGGAAGGAGATGTGGAACAGGTGTATGCCGATACTGCCTTTGCAAACAATGAGCTGGGCTGGAAAGCAGAAAAAGGGATCGAAGAGACCCTCCTGTCAGCCTGGAATTGGGAAAAATATATTCGTTTAAAAGCAACAACATGACTACCCTGCTGATCACCGGGGGAGCGGGATTTATCGGTTCCCATGTGGCAAGAAAAATGGTACTGGGTCACCCCGAAATCCATGTGCTCAACCTGGATTCGCTCACCTATGCCGGAAACCTGGAAAATCTGACGGACATTGAAAATCGTTCCAATTATCAATTCATCAAAGGAGACATTGTGGACGAAGCTTTCATGGAAAAATTTTTTGCAACTTACCCCATTGATGGTGTAATTCACCTGGCAGCTGAGTCACATGTGGACCGTTCAATAGCCAATCCAATGGCCTTTATCAATACCAACATCGTGGGCACGGTCAACTTGCTCAACGCATGTCGTAATTCATGGAAGGAGATGAAGGGGAAACTGTTCTATCATATTTCCACCGATGAGGTATACGGGAGTCTGGGTAGTGAAGGTTTGTTTACCGAAGAGACTGCTTATGATCCACGAAGTCCGTATTCGGCCTCAAAAGCCAGTTCAGATCACCTTGTCAGGGCTTACCATCATACCTACGGGATTCCTGTGGTGCTTTCAAACTGTTCTAACAATTACGGGCCCAACCAATTCCCCGAGAAACTGATTCCTCTGGCTATCAACAACATTCTCCATATGAAATCGATTCCTATCTATGGGAAAGGGGAAAATGTGAGAGACTGGCTCTATGTGGAGGACCACGCGGAAGCTATCGAGCAGATATTCCAGAACGGGATTAACGGACGCACATACAACATCGGAGGTTTGAATGAATGGCAGAACATTGAATTGATCCGGTTGCTTTGCCGCATCATGGATGAGAAGCTTGAGAGAACATCGGGAACTTCCGAAGGATTGATCACCTTTGTAAAAGACAGGGCAGGTCACGACCTGAGGTATGCCATTGACAGTAGCAGGATCGAGGATGAACTGGGTTGGAAACCTTCCCTGACTTTTGAGCAGGGATTGACCAGGACAGTGGAGTGGTACCTGGAAAATCAGGAGTGGATGCGCCGGATCACGTCAGGCGCATATCAGTCTTATTACAACAATCAATACGGCGACCGTTAACTTACTCAACGGTCACCGATTTGGCCAGGTTCCTGGGTTGGTCCACATTACAACCCCGCATGACTGCAATGTGATATGCGATCAGCTGTAAAGGCACTACCGATGGTAAGGAGACCAGGACTTCATCCGTTTGGGGAACTTCAATGACATGGTCGGCTATTTCCCGGATGATCTTATCACCTTCGGTTACAATGGCAATCACAATCCCATTCCTTGCCTTCACTTCCTGGATATTGCTCACAATCTTTTCGTACGAACTGTCATGTGTTGCAATGAAAAAAACGGGCATTTCTTTATCGATCAGTGCAATGGGACCATGCTTCATTTCTGCAGCCGGGTAACCTTCGGCATGAATATAAGAGATCTCCTTCAATTTAAGTGCCCCCTCCAATGCTACAGGGAACGAAACGCCACGGCCCAGGTAGAGTGCATTGGTAGCATCCTTATAGATTCCGGCGATCCGCTCAAATTCATCGTTCTGCTCAAGGATCTTCTCTATTTTGCCGGGGATGTCATTCAACTCCCCGATCAGATTGCCAAATCGCTCATCAGTAAGCAGTCCTTTCTCCTTCCCGATCATCATGGCCATCATGGTCAGAACCGTTACCTGTGCTGTAAACGCTTTTGTGGAAGCCACACCGATCTCGGTGCCAGCATGTGTATATACGCCTGCATTGGTTTCCCTTGAGATACTTGAACCCGCTACATTGCAAATGCCTATTACCAGTGCCCCTGCATCCCGGGCCAGCTGAATGGCTGCCAGGGTATCTGCAGTTTCGCCACTCTGACTGATGGCCAGAACCACATCGTCGGGACCGATCAGGGGGTTCCTGTACCGGAACTCTGAGGCATATTCCACCTCCACCGGTATCCGGGCCAGGTCCTCGATCAGGTACTCTCCCACCAGTCCTGCATGCCACGAGGTTCCGCAGGCAATCACAACGATGCGTTTGGCATTTACCAGCTGATCCTTTACTGTATGAAGTCCCCCGAGCCTGATCTCATTGGTATCTGTCTTGATCCGGCCCCTGAAAGTGTCCATGATGGAACGTGGTTGTTCATAGATCTCTTTTAACATGAAATGATCATACCCTCCTTTTTCAATCTCGGATATCCCCAGGTCAAGGGTCTGAATATTGACCTTGGTGGCATCGCTGGTCAGGTTTTTCAGCACCAATTCATCTTTCCTGATCAGGGCCATATCATCATTGTTCAGGTAGATCACCCTGTCGGTATACTCTACAATGGGAGTGGCATCGGAGGCTATGAAATACTCATTATCGCCCAACCCTATCACCAGGGGACTGCTTCGGCGGGCTGCAATCATCAGGTTGGGGTCCTCTCTGGAAATTACCACCAGCCCGTACGCACCATCCACTTTCTGCAGGGCCAGACCCACTGCTATCTCCACACTCACATCCTGTGTGGTATAGATATATTCGATCAGGTTGGCCAGCACCTCTGTATCGGTCTCGCTAAAAAAACTCATCCCTTGATCTATTAAAGTTTTCTTCAGAACTGCATAGTTCTCTATGATTCCATTATGAATGATGGTAAATAAACCCTTCTCTGAGTGATGAGGATGGGCATTGAGATCGTTGGGTTCTCCGTGAGTAGCCCACCGCGTATGACCTATTCCTATGGTACTTTTGGTCTCCTTACCCCTCACATGATCTTCAAGCTCAGAGACTTTCCCTTTCTTTTTATAGATGGATATTTCACTGTTTAAAAGTGCAACCCCCGCCGAGTCATACCCACGGTACTCCAGTCTTTTTAATCCTTTTAAAAGAATCGGGTAGGCATCTCTATTCCCGATATATCCAACTATTCCACACATGGGTTAATACGTTTAAGGTAAACATGAATAAGGCAACTCTAAGCAGAGCGTCCTAAATTTAAGGTGCACTTTTACAATTTAAGGTACACAACTTCTAGCCTTATACGTCTATTGTTGGTAGGAAGGTTACTCCAAAGCTTGGTAATTTTGGGATTTATTTTACCATCGTCCAGCTGGAGGATAAAATCAGTATCAGTTTTTTCAAAATCCGGCCAAAACTTTTTAATAAACAAAAGCTCGCTGTAGGCTGCCTGCCAAAGCTGAAAACCGGATAAGCGCTGCTCACCGGAAGTGCGAACGATTATATCCGGATCGCCTATTTCCTCGTGATATAAATATTTTCTGATCATACCTTCATGCACCTGATCTATAGTCACTTTTTTAGCTATCATTTTTTTAAACGCGTCAACAAGTTCGGCTCGGCCACCGTAATTAAGGCAAATATTTAAAATCCCCCTGTTGTTATCTTTTGTTTTTATCGCGGTTGCGTAGCATAACTCCGGCAGATCACCGGGCAACTCGTTAATACGGCCGCTAAATAATAAACGATAGCCACGCTGGTAAAAATTATCAAACTCATCGGTTAGACCGCGTTTAACTAATTTCATTAAAAAATTTATTTCATCACGCTCGCGATCCCAATTTTCCACGGAAAAAGCGTAAACCGACACAACTTCTACCCCGCGCGAAAAAAACCAATCAGGCACAATTTTTAATTTTGCGTAACCTTTGGCGTGCCCCTCGCGCCGCGGCAAATTCCGTTCCTTGGCCCAGCGCCGGTTGCCGTCCATAATAATCCCAACATGCTTAGGAATTTTTTTAGGCTCTTTTTTTTGTATCATATATTTTTTTGCTATAATTTAAATCTTTGCGAATTGCTAATAAAAAAAACGCGCCAATAAATGACAAAATACTTACTATGATAAATAAATTTTCAAAACCAAAACGATAAGCTATAAAACCACCAATTGAAGCCGCGGCAGCCCCTCCTAAATCAACCATTGTCTGATAAACTCCCCACTCAATTCCTTCATGCTCTTTGTCTATATGACGAGTAAATAAAGCATACCAAGGGGGTAAAGTAACCGCAGCAGCTAAGCCATAAACAAATTGTGCTATATATAGTTCTATGGGAGTAGTAATAAAAATATAAACTAAAGGTATAAAACTATAAGCAATAGTACCAATAAATAACACCCAAAAATCATCCAACTCTCCTTTAATTCTATCAATTATAGTAG